>JAUPKJ010000082.1 GCA_030837505.1 Actinomycetota bacterium | reverse complement strand
GGCTGGGCTCGGTGTACTGCTCCTGGCCGCCCAGGCGGTCCCGGGTGGAGAACAACGGGTGCCCCTCCACCGTGTTCCCGTGGTCGTCCACGGCCTCGACCCAGAAGACGTCGTTCACGGGCTTCCAACCCCGTTCCACCGACCGCCTCCGCCCCGCGGGAGTCCACGGCCGGCACGGCCTCGTGCCACGCCGATGCTGCCCCCACCAACAACCCCAACGCCCTCTCCACCAGGCCCTGCGTCACCTGTCCCCGCCCCGGTCACAGTCCCCACCCCCGCTGACGAGTACGAAACAGATCAAAAGACCCACCGACAGCAAGCTACGCTACTCCCACCAAAACTCCGGGATGACCAGAAATAGGGATAACCAGGAACCTGCACGACCCGCCGGACGACCCGCCGCACGACCCACCGGACGACCCGGTGAAGCGGTCCCCGGTGCCGCCGCGCGCCGATCACCGGCCCGTAGCCCGGGCGGAGGTGACCGGCGCGCGCGGCGGGATCACCAGATGTGCACTTGCTCCTGGGGTTCGGCCCACAGGCCGTCCTGCGGGCCGAGCCCGAAGGCTTCGTGGAACTCCGGCATGTTCCTGATCACCTGGTTGCAGCGGAACTCGGCGGGCGAATGCGGGTCCACCGCGAGTCGCTGGGCGAGGGCCTCCGGGCGCACCGCCGAGCGCCACGCCTGGGCCCAGGAGAGGAAGAAACGCCGGTCACCCGTGAGGCCGTCGATCACGGGGGCCTCGTCGTCGCCCAGGGCGATGTGGTAGGCGCGGTGGGCGATGGTCAGGCCGCCGAGATCCCCGATGTTCTCCCCGAGGGTCAGCGAGCCGTTGACCCGCTGTCCGGGCAACTCCTGCGGTTCCAGTTCGTCGTACTGGGCCGTCAGGGCCGCGGCGCGGCGTTCGAACTCCTCCCGGTCCTCGCTCTCCCACCAGTCCTGCAGGTTGCCGTCGCCGTCGAACCTGGAGCCCTGGTCGTCGAACCCGTGTCCGATCTCGTGCCCGATGACCGCTCCGATGGCGCCGTAGTTCACGGCGTCGTCGGCCGCCAGCTGGAAGAAGGGGGGCTGCAGGACCGCGGCGGGGAAGACGATCTCGTTCATCGTCGGGTGGTAGTAGGCGTTGACGGTCTGAGGGGTCATCAGCCATTCGAGGCGGTCCACGGGCCCGGCGAGTTTGCCCAGCTCGTGGTCGAGTTCGAAGGCGCCGGCCCGGAAGGCGTTGCCGACGAGGTCCGTCGGGTCCGCCTCCAGGGCGCCGTAGTCCCGCCACCGCTCGGGGTAACCGATCTTGGGGGTGAATCGTTCGAGCTTGGCCAGGGCCCTGCTCCTGGTCTCCGGCCCCATCCAGTCCAGGTCCGCGATGCTGCGCCGGTACGCCTCGATGAGGTTGGCCACCAGCTCGGTCATGCGCTGTTTGGCCTCCGGGGGGAAATGCCGCTCCACGTAGATCCGGCCGAGGGCCTCGCCCATGGCGCTCTCGGTGAACGCGATGCCCCGCTTCCAACGGGGGCGCAGCTCCTGGGCCCCCGTGAGCACCTTCCCGTGGAAGGCGAAGTCCTCGTCCACGAAGTCCTGGGGGAGCAGTTCCGCACAGCCGCCGATCACTTGCAGGGCGAGCCAGTCGCGCCAGGCCGGCAGCTCCTGCGGGACGAGGGCCTGCGAGAGGGTCGTCAAGTACTCCGGCTGGCGGACGATCACACGGTCCAGCAGGCCCTCGGGACCCTGGAGGTGCTCCGTCCAGGCGCCCCAGTCGATCCCCGGCGCCAGGCGGTGCAACTCCTGCCGGTCCGCGGGGTTGTAGGCCCGCTGGACGTCGCGGGCGGCCGTGCGGTCCCGGTGGCCCGCGGCCAGGCTGGTCTCCAGGGCCAGGACCCGGCCGGCGGCTCCGGCCGGATCGGGGCGTCCGGCCAGGCGGAACAGGCGTTCCACATGGCCCCGGTACTCGTCGAGGACCTCGGCGTGGGTCTCCTCGCGGTAGTACGCCTCGTCCGGCAGCCCGAGCCCGGACTGGTTCAGGTACAGGGCGTACCGGCCGGAGTCCTTGGCGTCCGGGCTGACGTAGAGCGAGAAGGCCCCGTCCAGGCCGTTGCGCCGCAGCAGCCCCAGGAGGGCCATGACCTGGGAGGGGTCGGTGGTGGTTTCGACCTTGTCCAGCAGGCCGGCCAGGGGGGACAGGCCGGCCCGGCGGATCCGCTCCTCGTCGAGGACGCTCGCGTAGAGGTTCTTCAGAGCACTCAGTTCTGCCCGTGCGGCCTCGTTCCGCCCCGGATCTTCCTGCGAATCCAGGATGGCGCGCAGGTTGTCCAGGACGGTGTCCTGCAGCTCGTGGAAGGGACCGTAGGCCGCGCGGTCCTGCGGGATCGGGTCGCTGTCCAGCCACCGGCCGTTGACGTGGCGGAACAGGTCGTCCTGGGGGCGGATGTCGTCCGACAGGGCGGTCAGGTCAATACCCGAGATCATCATCTTCCGTTTCCGGTGGGCTCGCGGCCGGACCCGCGCCTCGTGCCGGTCGGACCGGCCGGACGTCGGGAGGACGGCCTGGGGGGAACTGAGAGATCGGACAGTCCGATCCTCGAACGGACCCGGTCCCACAGCTCGCGGTAGGCCACCGCTGCGGTGCTCCGCGGGGCGAACTGCGCGACGGGCTCCAGTTTCTGCGCCATCTGTTCCACGGCGGCGCAGGCCGGCACGACGACGTCCGTGATCTCGCGCTGTTCCCGGAGCAGGCTCTCCACCAGGTCCCGGTGGATCTTCCTGCGCCGGTCGACCATGGACAGGAAGGCCATGACCTGCGGACGTCGGGGGCCGGACGATCGGTCCTGCGGCCGGCCGAGCTCTGCCAGGAACTCGAGCAGCTGGTCGAGGGACCGCGTCGCCAGGGGCGCCGGGACGACGGGCACCAGGAGCAGGTCCGTGGACATCAGAACACTCTCGCAGGTCAGGGAGACGCTCGGAGGACAGTCGAGGATCACGAGGTCGTACTCCTGGGACAGGGAGCCGAGCAGGCTCCTCAGCCTGCGGCGGGGGTGCCCCGCCGCGTCCAGTTCCCGGTCCAGGACGCGGTAGCGGAAGTCCGCCGGGAGCAGGTCCAGCCCCTCGACGTCCGTGCCCTTGATCGACAGCTCGGGGGGCCGTGATCCCGTGACCAGCCCCTTCGCCCCACCCTTGACCCAGGGCCGGACCCGGAACAGGAAGGTGGCCGACCCCTGGGGGTCGAGGTCCCACAGCAGGGTGCGGTGGCCCTCGCACGCCGCGAGCTGGGCGAGGTTGACGGCGGCCGTGGTCTTGCCCACGCCGCCCTTGATGGCGTATGTGGCGACGGTCCTCATCGGAGGGCCCCCTGCCGCGAGGCTCCGGGTTCCCCTGGTCCGGTGTCCTCGGACCCGGCGTCCCCTGGTCCGGTGTCCTCGGGTGAGCGGACCAACCGGGCGGTTCTCCGTCGGACCTTCTGCGTGTCGAACTGTGCGAACCGTTCGGCGAAAGCGGCCCTGGCGGCCTCCTGCTCGCGGGCCAGGGACCCCGCGAGTTCACCGACGGCCAGCAGCGTCGCCGCGGGCGTGCCGGAGCCCGCAGCCTGCGACATCCTCTCCGCCTGGTCCCTCAGGGCCTCGCTCTGGACCTCGCAGTCCTGGAACCGTCCCAGGACGTTCTGCAGCTTCTTGAGGTGTCCGACCACGGCCCTGGTCTGCGCGGGAACCAGCGTCGGTTCGAACAGCTGGATCAGGTAGCGCAGTTCCTTGCAGCGTTTGCGCAGTGTGTGCAGGCGCTCGGCGGGCGAACCCGGGGTGATCCGGCGTCCCCGGCGCAGCACGGTCCACTCGGCCCTGGTGATCCTCTCCCTGGCCAGGTCGGCGAAGGTGAGCGCAGCAGGCCCCTCCGCCGCTTCCTGCTCGTCGCAGCGGCCCTCGACGACGGCCTGCAGCTCGCTCCGCCAGTCGGCGCACAGCCGGGCGTGACGCCGCGAGCTCAGGCCCCGCACGAGGATCTTCCGCTGGCGGTTCCTGTCGCGCAGCAGGTGGGCCCGGAGGGGTTCGAGGTCCTCGGGGCCGAAGGCGACCAGCCGCTCGCAGTGCTCGGGCAGGAGCAGCAGGTGGACGTCGAGGTCCCGCACGGGGGTCGTCAGATCGGCCAGCCAGGACAGTTGGGGGGCGAACCGTGCGGACAGCCCGGCGGGCAGGGTGTCCCCCGCCAGTTTCACCACGGAGCGGCTCCGGCGGACCGCGACCCGCAGATCGTGCAGGAACTCCGTGTCGACGTCCCTCACCGTCCCGTCGGTCGCGGCCTCGATCTGGTCGAGCAGGCCCAGCAGGCTTGCCGCCACGGCCTGCCCGGCCGGCGTGGACGGTCCCAGGGGGACGGCGGGGGCCCCGGGCAGGACCCCGGGGGACAGCCCCGCCGCGCGGAAAGCGGCCTCGGCCTGCCCGAGCTCTGCCCGCCCGATCCCGTCCGTCCGCCCGACGCCGTCCGCCGGACCGGACCCGGCCGCGCGGCCCGTGGGGGCCGGACGAGGCAGGGGCACCGGGGTGCTGACAGGCTGCTGGGCCTCGCCGAGCGCCCGGGCGACCGCTTCGGCCTGTTCCTCGTAGCCGCGCACGGGCAGCACCCTGACCCCCGGCCCGGCGGGTCCCGGTGCCCGATCCGGTTCCGGGCCCGGATCCGGTTCGGTGATCTCCAGGCGGACGACGGTCTTGCGTCGGCGGTCCAGGACCCGGACCCTGTGGATCTCACCCGTGCACTCGGCCAGAGGCATCAGGGCCCGCAGCCCCAACCGTTCCTGCAGACAGTCGCGCAACTTTCCCCCGGGCAGGTCCTCGGGACGCAGGGCTGCGGGCAGGTCCTGGGGGACCCGGCACAGCGGTGGCACGGAGGAGGCCCCGTGGAGGACGAGCTGTTCGCCCGTGGGGGAAGCGGCCAGTTCGAGGGCGAGCCCGTGGCGCAGGAGTCTCCAGTCGGCCGTGTCCCACCACACACGGCGCCACGGCCGGGCCGGGTCGACCTCCAGGCTGCAGGCCCCGCGCAGCTTTCCCCCGGCCTGCGTGAGAGCACCGGCCACGGGGCGCACCGCCGGGGCGAGTTCCTGCAGGTCCTGGACGTCGTCCTGCTCGTCCCGGGGGTCCGGCAGGCCGTGGTCCTCGACGTCCGTGTCTGCGGGATCCATGTGTCGCAGCTCCTCTCGTCCGCCCGTGCCCGGTGTGGTCCCCCGTTCCGTGACCTGCGGACAACTCTGGCACGGTCCGGGCCGCCCGGCTCCACGGGCCGTGGGCCAGGCGTGGGCCGCGTGTCGTGGTGCCGCGTGTCGTGGGTCGGGGCACCCCGGCAGCCGGGCGGGAGCGGCGGGAAAGGCACCCGTTCCGGTAGCCCACGTGCGGGTGCGAATGTTCCCGACCGTATCAGGTGAATGGTGTCGGTAATAGGGAAGGAGGGGAGTCCCGGATACGGACTTCGGGGAAAGAACCCCGGTGCACCGACGCCCCCGTCGTTCTCGGGGGGTCGTCACGACGGTATCGGTGGAAAAAAAGGCTTCCGGGTGTTGTCAAAGCAAAGAACTCTGGGGCAGGATGGCATCCGATCGTTCGTCCTGATGCGAGGGGTATTAATTTCATGAAATGACAATTCAGGTTCCCCGGGGCTCGGCCTCCCTGCCGAATCGCCCTTCCGGTACCTGTGGGACGGGGCGGCAACCAACTGCCGCCGTTCGACGAAACCGCAGGTGGAGGCATATTCAGGGGAAAGGGATCCAGCCCGGTCCCCCAGCTGGTCCGCACCCGACGGAACCCCGCTGCCGCCTCTCTTCCTGTCATCCGTCCGGCTTGGACGTTGTCATTTTTTACTGCGGTGCGTCACGGTGGTCCCCGACCGGACGTTTCATTTCCACCGGGGACGGATGTCATTTTCTGTGTCATGACGGGAAGCGTCGTGAAATCCTTCCGTGAAAGGAGAGGCAATGGCTGCCGGTGGTATGTCCGACACATCGACCCGCCCGGACCTGCCCCGCGGGGACTTCCGTCGTTTCTGGGTGGCCGGGGCCGCCGATCAACTCGGTTCCCACGCCACGGCCGTGGCCCTGCCGCTGCTCGTCCTGTCGGCCGGTGCCGGACCCCTGGTCGCGGGAGCCCTGGGGACGTGCGCGGCCGGGGCCCAGACCCTCTGGACGCCCGTGGCCGGGGTCCTGGCCGACCGGTACCCCCGCCGCAGCATGATGGTCCTCGCCGCCCTGGTGGCGGCCTGTTCCGCGGGCGCTGTGACGGCCCTGGTCGCACTGGACAGGGTCCAGCTGCCCCTGATCGCCGTCGCGACCATGACGCAGGGACTGGCCGCCGCCACGTACTGCGCGGCAGCGGCCGGAGCGGCCAGGGCCATCCTGCCCGCGCAGGACCCCGAGAGGGCGTTGGCGGCCCTGAAGGCCAGGGACCAGGCCGTCCAACTGGCCGGACCGGGACTCGGCGGGGCACTGTTCGGGCTCGGCCGATGGGTGCCGTTCCTCGCCGACAGCATTTCCTGCCTCGTGGCCGCGATCTGTGTGAGATCGGTGCGCAGCGAGCTGCGGCCCCAGGCGATCACGCGGCAGCCGGACGAGGAGGGGCAGGCGGACGAGGAGGGGCCAGCGGACAAGGACACGCCGGCGAGGACCTTCCGCCGGGCCCTGCGCGAGGGGGTCGCCTTCCTCCTGGGCCGGCCCTTCCTGCGCTTCGTGGCGCTCTGGTCGGCCGGGATCAACCTCGTCTTCGGCGCCCTGTACTACCACGTGGTGCTGCAGTCCCGGGCCCACGGCGCGAGCTCTGCCTCGATCGGACTGGTCCTGACCATCGCGGGGTGCGGCGGGGTCGTCGGGGCCCTGCTCGTGCCGTGGCTGCTGTCCCGGGTACGGGCCTCGGCGATCGTCCTGGGGGCCTCCTGGGGGACGGTCCTGCTGTCGGTCGCCCTGGCCCTGACGACGTCGACGGTGGCCTACGGCGTCCTGCTGTCCTCCCTGTTCCTGGTGAGCCCTGCGCTCAGCGTGATCTTCCAGACCGGGGTGGTCCTGCGGACCCCCGACGGGCTGCAGGGCAGGGTCGGCACGGCCCTGACGACCGTGGGGGAGGGCACGGCCGCCCTCGCGCCCCTGGCCGCAGGACTCCTCGTGGAGCACTGCGACGGCCCGCAGACCGCCGTGCTCGTCGGCGTCCTCACGGCCGGGCTGGCCCTCTGCTCCACCCGACACCTCCGAGCGCTCGGGCCGGACGGGCCCACGGGGAGACTCTGATGGACGTCACCTTGCAGATCTTCGTCCCGCAGCTGCCCTCCGTCGCGGAGCTGGCGCCGCACCGGTCCGTGCGCATCGGCGACGCCTCCGGCCGCTGCGAGGTCTTCGCCCACGACGGAGCCACCGGGCTGGAACACCAGGTCACCGACCGGCCCCGGGGCACGACCCAGTGCGCCCTCACGCCCGACGGGAAACGGATCTGGTGGTTCGACGACGCCCCGAGCGGCCGCGGGCACTGGAAGCTCCGGCCCTTCGACGGGGGCCGGGACCGCAACGCCCTGCCCGGGGTGCCCCCCGGCCGGCCCGCCGGGCTGGCCATGGCCCTCGACGGCTCTGCGGCGGTGGCCCTGCGCCGGCCGGGGTGCACGACCGTGCACCTGCTGCGCCCCGACGGCCCGCTCAGCACGGTCTGCACGTCCCGGCGCGCCCTGCACCTGCTGGACCTCTGCCCCGACGGCACCCTCCTCGCCCTCACGGACGACCCGGCCGGGCCCGACGCCGTCAGGGTCCTGAGACCGGACGGCACGGTGGTCGCCGCGCTCGACGGACCCACGGGCAGGCTGTGGGGCCTGGGCTTCTCACCCTGCGCGACGGAACGCACGCTCCTGCTGGTGGCCGAGACCCCCGAGGGCTACCACGTGATGACCTGGGACCCGACCGACGGCCTCCTGCCGGTCCCCGGCAGCGCCCACCCCACGGAGATCACGGCCTCCTGGTACCCGGACGGTCGGAACCTGCTGATCCGCCGGGAACGGCACGGCCGGAGCCAACTGAGGGAACTGGACCGGCTGACGGGCCGCTCGACCCTCCTGCGAACCCCCCCGGGCAGCTTGACCGCGGCGGAGGTGCGGCCCGACGGCCGTCTGCAGTACCTGTGGACCGACAGCCTGACCCCGCCGCACCTGACGACGGGCGAACGCACGACCCCCACCGCCCGGGCCGTGCTCGACTCCTCCCCCGGTCGGCGGGCCGAGGACCTCTGGGCCGACGGCCCCGGAGGGCCCGTGCACGCCCTGGTCACCGTGCCGGAGCACGCCGGACCGCACCCCACGGTCCTCTCGCTCCACGGAGGACCGCACGAGGCCGCCCGGGACGCCTACGACCCCCTGGTGAACCTCCTGGTGCACGTCGGGTTCGCGGTGGTGCGCGTGAACTACCGGGGATCGACCGGGTACGGGCCCGCGTGGCGGCACATCGAACCGGACCAGGTCGGGTTCGCGCAGCTGGAGGACCTGGCCGCCGTCCGGGCCCGCGCCGTCGACCTGGGGGTCGCCACGCCCGGCCGCACCGCTGTCTGCGGCGAGTCCTGGGGCGGCTACCTGGCGCTGCTGGCAGCCGGGACACAACCGGACCTGTGGCTCGCCGTCGCGGCCCTGAGCCCCGTGGCCGACTACGCCGCGGCGTACCGGGACACCACGGCCGGGGTCCGGGCCCTCGACCGCTCCCTGCTGGGGGGCAGCCCCCGCCAGGTGCCCGAACGGTACGCCCGGGTCTCCCCGATCACCTACGTCGATCGGGTCCGCGCGCCCGTGCTCGTCGTCGCGGGGCAGGAGGACCGCAAATGCCCGCCGGCCCAGATCAGCTCCTACGTCGAGGCCCTCACCGCAACGGGAGCGCCCTGCGAACTGGTCTGGACCGACGACGGGCACGACCCCGCCCGGGCCGCCGTCCGGGTGCGGGCCCTGGCCACAGCCGTCCACTTCCTGGGCACGGCGTTCGCCGGGGCCCAGAAGACGACCTCCCCGCCAGGAGGAGGTTTCCCGACGGGTCCGTCAGGGCCCGTCCAGAACTCGGCAGAAAGGAGGTGACAAACCATGCGTAAGGACATCGTGCACAACGACCCCGTCAACGGCTGCAGCGAGCAGAGCCGCACCGTCTCCGTCTCGGTCTCGGTCAGCTTCTGACCGTGAGGGTCCTGTCGGGAACGTGACCGCGTGACCCCTCCGGGCGACGCCGCGGAACCTCGGGGCCGTCCGACCGGAAGCCTGCCCGCGGGAGCGGATCCGAAGAAGAACCCGACGTGGACCGGGGCGTCGACACCGCCCCGGTCCACGTCCTCTCCCGGGCCCGGAACCCGTCGGGCGCGCTCCTTCCCCAGGGTCGCACCGGCGGGCCGCCCGGGCCACAGCCCACGACAGGAACGGGCAGCCCCCTGCCCCGAACGGACGACAGACAGGACCGTCCCACCATGCGCGTGATCCTCGTCAACATGCCCTGGGCACTCATCGACGTGCCGTCCCTCGCCCTGGGGATCCTGCGGCGCAGCGCGCTGCAGACCCTGCCCGACGTCGAGATCGAGGTCCTCCACGCGACCCTCGACTACTTCGACCGGGTGCACGAACTCGAGGCCGAGCACGGCGAGACCTTCTGCCTGGACGACTACCACCATTACTCCCTGCGGACCTACTTCCAGGGCCTGGGCGACTGGGTGTTCAGCTCTGCCCTCCACGACGACCCCGAATGGCGGGTCCGGGAACTGATCGACTCCGGGACGGTCCCCGAGCGGGACCTGGCCCGGACCCTGCGCCTGCACCGCGGGGCCCAGGACTTCGTCGAGGACCTCTCCGCGCGCCTCGCCGAGCGTGAACCCGACCTGGTCGGGTTCACCTCGACCTTCCAGCAGAACGTCGCGGCGCTCGCGGTGGCCCGCAGCCTCAAACGGCGCTCGCCGGGGATCCTGACGGCCCTCGGGGGGGCCAACTGCGAGGGCCGTCAGGGGCCGGCGCTGCACCGGAACTTCGACTTCCTGGACTTCGTGTGCCGGGGGGAGGGGGAGGTCTCCTTCCCCCGGCTGCTGAGGGCGTTGTCCCGGGCCGGCGACCCGGGGGCGCCCGCCCCGCAGGAGCTGGCCGACGTCCCCGGTCTGTGCTGGAGGGACGGCCGGGGTCGAAGCGTGACGAACCCGACGGCTGGGCCGCTGCCGGTCGCCCACTTCCTGGCCCCCGACTACGACGACTTCTTCGAACGCTTCGCGGCCTCGGCCGTCGGACAGTGGACCGAGCCCAAACTGGTCGTGGAGGGCGCACGGGGCTGCTGGTGGGGGCACAAGCACCATTGCACGTTCTGCGG
>JAUPKJ010000081.1 GCA_030837505.1 Actinomycetota bacterium | reverse complement strand
CGCCGGGCGTTGGACCTGCCGCAGGACCAGTGGCAGGTCCTGACGGACCGGGCGCGTCAGCACAGCCGCACCGGTCCCGACGGGCAGCCCCGTTCCCGGACGGACCACACCCTGACTCTGCGTCACCTGCACCGTTGACCGCCGATCGGTTCCCCGGGCGGCCGGCAGCCCACCGCCCGGGGAACCGGCGGCGCGAGCCGGAACCCGACGGCACAGAAATCCATCGGTCCCTCCCGGACAACACGAAGGTCCGTCCCGGGCCCGGAGGGTTCTGGCACGATCGGACCCATGACGCCTGAGGAAGGGCCCGCAGTCGGTGGGACACGAGTCCGAACCGCGCTGTTGGTGGATTTCGAGAACATCTTCCTCGGCCTGCAGCATCTCGACCCGGCGGCAGCGCATTGTTTCGCCTCGGATCTGCAGGGCTGGACCCAATGGCTCCAGACCCTCACCTATCCGGCCCTGGGTTTCCCGGGATCGTTCCGACGGGATCTCCTGGTGCGGTACTGCTATCTCAACCCCGTCACTTCCGGGCGTTACCGGGCAGATTTCACCCGGGCCGGTTTCCAGGTCGTGGACTGTCCGCCCCTGACCGCCGCCGGCAAGAACTCCGCAGACATCCACATAGTGATCGACCTGTTGGATCTTCTGGCTCATCCGACCCGCTTCGACGAGATCATCCTGATGTCCTCCGACGCGGACTACACCCCTGTCATGTTGAGGCTGCGGGCGCACGACCGCAGAACCGTGATCATCACGAGTGGTCCTTCGGCCCCGGCCTTCCGCGCGGCCTGCGACCACGTCATCGACGTCGGGACCTTCGTCGACCTCGCGCTGTGCTGCCCGGACCCTCCCCCGCCCCCTCCGTCCCGCGATGCTCCCCGACGCACGGAGTCCTCCCCGGACGAAGGCGAATGTCGGTCCCGCATCGCCAGGGCGGTGATTGATCTGGTCGCGGCCTCCGACCGTCCGATCGATCTGGCCACGGCGGCCCATCATGTCCGGACGGTGGTGGGCGTCCCCCAGACCTCGGACTGGGCCGGGGCCGGCTCGTTCAAGAAACTGCTCGCGACCGAGGGACTGGCCGGGCTGGAGATCTCCTCCGTGGTGCCCGGTTTCGTCTTCGATCCTCAACGGCATGATCCTCCCCCGGATTCCTCGGAGCGGGGGGAGGAGGAGCCCGAGGACGAACTGATGGAACGGATCTGTCGTATCACGGACATTCCCCTGCTGAGCGCGCAGGCCTACAAGGCGCTGTTCGAGGAACTGGCGGCCGAGGTCACGACCAACGGGTGGTCCCAGAACGTCATGGCGCGCAGGGTGCGTGACCGGTGCATGGAACGTGGCGTCCAGGTCGGAAGGTCCGCCGTCAATTTCGTGCTCACCGGACTCGTGCATTCCGGTCATCAACCCCGGGCCGGGGAATCGCCGAACGAGATCGCCCTGGCCTTCGCGGAGCAGGCCCAGGGGCTGTGCGAGGCCGCGCGGCTGGAGCTGTCGCAGGAAGAGAATCGGCTCTTGCGCCGTCGCATCGTCCCCGAGACGCCGGGGATCCCGGCCCAGGGAAAGAGCGACAGGTGACCGTGGGTGATCATAAAGTTGCCTGTTGTGGTCGTGTGACCGTTTCTGCAACGCCGGGCTCGTCCACGGCGCCTTGAAGACCATGGAGTGGAGGTATCCGGCGGCGTCCTGGCGCCCGCTGTCCCGCATCGACGGGACAGAGCCCTTGGTCAACCCCCGCGGATGGGTCCTGCACACGACCGGCTCCGACGGATCCCCCTGGGCCGACCGTGAAGGCTCTCCCGACCCGGATCGGCGTTTCTGTCATCTGTGGGTCTCCTCGGCCGGGGAGATCCAACAGTTCCAGCGGCTGGACCGGGCGGCCAGGGCACAGGGGGCCGGGGACCGATCCTGGTGGTCCGTCGAAGCCGAGGGACATGCGGACGAGCCCCTGACCGGGCACCAACTGGATGCTTTGGCTTCCTGGCATCGGTGGTGCGGCGCCAGGGACACGATCGCCGTCCGCCCGATGGACGGGGGGATCGGCCTCCATTCCATGGGAGGAAGCGGCTGGTCAGGGCAGGACTGCCCGGGAGCGGTCCGTTCCTCGCAACGAAGACAGATCATCGATCGTGCCCAGACCCTGCGGGAGCTCGACCGCGCGCGTCAGGAGACCTGGGTCCAGGGGGAAACAAAACCCCGCATCGATTCCGTTGATGAAATCAGTACCGGACGCGCGGCCGAATGGATCCACATCGAGATGATGCGTGTCCGCCGTCGCCTGGAGGAGTTGGAAGATCAATTGAATGAGATGGGATCACGGTGAGCAACATTCGGCGGGTACAGGTCGCGGCATTGGGCATGGCTGTCCTCCTGGGAGGCGCTGTGCTCGTTCCGACGACGTCCAAGGCCTTGACCTGGGGCGGTCCGGGCAAACGAGACAAGGACACCTCTCGGAGCGCTGCCACCCTGCTGCAGGAGAACTGGGACACGACCTCCTGGTCGCTGTTCGAGGCGGTCGAGAACGGCAAAAGCACCGTCCGTCCGAACACCGTCGACCGGGCCGTCGAGGACGGGAAGGCCCTCGAACTGCGGCTCGGGGCGAACCCAGAACCGACCCCCGCCGGAGCAGCCGAGGTCGACAGCAAAAAGACCTTCCTGTACGGGACCTTCACCAGCAGGCTCCGCGCGGCCGATTGCTCGGAACAACCCGGAACCGGCGTGGTCACCGGGGCCTTCACCTACTTCAACGACGGGTCGGACAAGGACAAGGACGGGTTGCCCGACAACAGTGAGATCGACTTCGAGTTCCTCTGTTCCCAGCCGAATGTGATCTATCTGACGATCTGGACGGACTACCGGGCTTCCGACGAGGCCCAGCGACGGGTCACCCGGGTGATCGATCTCGAGGCGGGGAAGGTCCTCTCGACGTGTTACCTGGAGAACTTCGGTGACTGCCGGGCGTTGAGCGGCGCAGAGGCCACTCCGTCGACCGTCCCGGCCGTGTCCGGTTACAGCTCCTCCACCGCCTACCACGACTACAGCTTCACCTGGACTTCCACCGGCGTGATCTTCTGGACGGAGACGGACGGCAAGAAAATCACTTTGTGGGATTACCGGGGCCCCCGTGACCGCATCCCCCAGCGTTCGGCCCACTACCTGCTGAATGTTTGGCACACCGCGACCTGGCCCACGCTGGACGATCCGGGATCCGTGAAGTCTCCCACCTCGGCTGTCTCGGTGTACGTGGACCGTTCTTCGGTGAAGACCGCTTCCTGAGTGCTGGGACAGCGCAAGAGCGACCGGCAAGACAGAACTGCGCCGGGGTGGAACCGTTCGAAACGGATCCACCCCGGCGCGTCGCTGTTCGCGGTCACAGGTGACGTGAGTCCCGGATCAGAAGATCTGAACCCCGTAGACCGAGAGAGCCTCGGTGACGGGCTGGTAATAGGTTGTGCCGCCGGTGCTGCAGTTGCCGTTCCCGCCCGAGGTCAGGCCGTAGGCGACGGTGCCTTGGTAAAGGGGGCCGCCGCTGTCGCCGGGCTCGGCGCAGACGTTGGTGCGGATAAGTCCGTACACGCTGCCCTGGGAGTAGTTGACCGTGGCATTCACGCCGGTCACGCTGCCGGTGTGAATCCCGGTCGTACTGCCGCGCCGGGACACGGCCTGGCCTACGGCCGGGTCCGCCGCGGAAACGATGTCCTGGTCACCCACCGAACCGGGGTGGCTCAGACTGGTGTTGGTGTATCGAACGATGGCGTAGTCATTGGTCGGGAAGCTGGTGCCGTCCCGGACGCCGAGAACGGTGCCGTGGGAGGAATTGGTGTACCAGTCCGAGGCCAGGTTCCCGCAGTGCCCTGCGGTCAGCAGGTAGTAGGTTTCGCCGCTGCGGACGTTGAACCCGAGGGAACAGCGGTTGGACGCCGCGAAGATGGCGTCGCCGCCGCTGCCGGTGGGCCGCAGCGTGCCGGTGGTCTTCTCCAACCGGGCCACGGAGCCCAGGGCCCCCACGGCCTTCTTGAGCCGGGCCAGTTCGCTCGTCGTGAGGGTCGAGTCGTAGGTGACCACGACCTGGTTGCTCCTGTACTCCGTGGACCACGAGGTGCCCGGGATCCTTGCCGTGCTGTCCAGGGCCTTCGTGGCCTGTTCCAGAGCGGTTGCGCTGTGGGCGACGACCTTCGCCGTCCGTCCGGCTCTGGCGACCTCCGTGGCGGCCGACGAATCGGTCACGGCGACGACGGTGTGGCCCCGACCATCGAGGTAGCTGCCGGCCGCGCGGTCACCCAACTTCTGCTGGAGGCCGGCGACACTGAGAGGGGCCTCGGGGGCCGAGGCGGCCTGTGCGGGAGTGGCGGCGAGGAAGCCCCCACCGAGCAGTCCCGTGGCGGCGAGAAGGACGACAGTCCGCTGACGTTGATTTTTTCCGAACGACATGACGGATCCTCCATGAGTCGATGACATGAAATACCACGCATGGAAAAAGACGATCGGGACGGCAGCACACCCGGGGCGGACCTGTGCTGTTCGATTCGGAGCAGATCGAACTGTTGTTCGGGGCCTTAGCGGCGGGCGTCCGTCGGAGCTGGTTGTCTCGAACGTCGGGAATACTGCCATTCATCTGGATCCGTGGCAAGAGCGTAAGAGGGACTAATCCTCATGAGGTATCGCTCGACCAGCGGTTCTCTGCCGAAGCTCCGCCTCCGGCACTCTCGGCTCCGGGAGATGTCGATCCCTCCTCACCCGGTATCCCTCCCTCGGAATCACTTCCGCTCGGGATCGGTCGAACAGCTGTCATGTCGTACCGAACGAGCACCGCATCATGACGTATCTCGGACTCCTCTCGGCAAAACGTCATGATCTGTCAGTGAACACTGGATCATGCAGAGGCTCATGTCGTTCCTGTTTCGAACTCGTAAAAAGGGCTCGGTCGACCCGTCAAGTTTACTCAGGGTGATTATTTTATGGCGCGCCACCACTCCTCGGAGTTGTTTTCGTTATTTGAATAGCACTCTTTCGGGTGTGAACAAAGCTGGTGGCCCGGTGAAGTCAACCGTCTGCTGCCATCGGGCCGACAGAAAGTGACCCGACGAGAGCGACAGGACTTTCGAATGACAGGGCTTCCGGATGACAGGAAGTCCGGACCAAGAGGCTCCGACAAGAGGGAGTTTCGCTCGCGGGCCGGCCAGAAGGGGGCTTCGACCCCCGGCCGCCTGCTTGCCGCCACCCGGCCGCCACCAAGCCGCCACCAGGCTGTCACCAGCATGCCACCCGGCTGCCGCTCACCTGTCGAAGACACCTCCTGACGGACCCTCTAAACTGCGACATCACACTGTGGAGCTTGTCCGGTGCCGGCAGGTCCGGGCCGCCCCGTCCCGGGGCGGCAGGCGGTGGTGACCGGTCACCGAGAATCGGGGTAGCTGATGATCGAGCGGTTGTCCGTGAGGGCCAGAACCCTCTGGACGCTGGCGGCGCTGACCGCGATCGCCGTAGTGGTGACGCCAGCCGTCGCCGACAACCTGACCGGGTCCCGGAAAACCGGTTCCCAGGTGCAGGCCTGGGGAACCTGGGCCAACGCGGTCTTCACCGACGGCCAAAGGGGGGACCGTCGCGACCCCGGACAGGTCAGCGGGTTGTCGAACGTAGTGACCTTGGCTGCGGGCATCGGCTCCCATTACGCCCTGCGGGCCGACGGCACGCTGTGGGCCTGGGGGAACAACGACCGGGGCCAGCTCGGCACGGGGAAAGCCGAGGCTTCTCCCCTGACGGCCCCCCGACAGGTGAACGGTCTGTCGGACATGATCGCCGTGGCCGCGGGGGGATCCTCCGCCTACGCGGTGCGGGCCGACGGCACGGTGTGGGCCTGGGGTAACAACGGGGCGGGGCAACTCGGCGATGGCACGACGACCAACCGTCTCGAACCGATTCGGGTCAAAGGCCTGTCCGACGTCGTCGACGTCGCTGCGGGCAGCTGGTCGGGGTACGCCCTGCGCAAGGACGGGAGCGTCTGGGCCTGGGGCAGCAACTACCGGGGACAGCTGGGCGACGGGAGCGTCACCGACCGTCCCGCTCCGGCAAGGATCGACGGCCTCGACGGCGTTGTGGACCTGGCCACGGGGGGCGCTTGCGCCTACGCCGTCCTGTCGGACGGGACCGTTCGGGCTTGGGGTGCCAACGACTCGGGCGAGCTGGGGGACGGCACCACGACGAGCTGGTCCACCCCGACCCCCGTCGCGGGTCTGCGGGAGGTCCGGACCGTCGCTGCGGGAGAGCGTTCGGCCTATGCCCTGCTCAGGGACGGAACGGTTCAGGCCTGGGGCTCCAACTTCAGCGGACAGTTGGGTGACGGGACCCAGGAGGATCGTCTGACTGCCGTTCCCGTCGTGGATCTGCAGGACGTCGTGGGGATCGCGGCGGGCAGCGCCTGCGCCTATGCCGTTCTCGGCGATGGCACCGTTCGGGCCTGGGGCGACGGAGAGCTCGGCCAGCTGGGCTCAGGTGAGACCTCCGGCACGAAGGCCCCTGCTGCGGTGCCGGGCCTCACTTCGGCCACCGCCGTCGTGGCGCACGCCGCAGCGGCCTTCGCCCTCGTGGGGTGACCAGCCCTCGTGGGGTGAACCAGCCCTCGTGAGCTGAGTTGTTCCGTTCGAGCAGATGTCCGTTCCGAAGTTCCCTGACGCCGGTCGTTTCCACGGGGCGGGGGCCGAACCGATCGGGTTCGGCCCCCGCCCCGTGTCTGTCGCTGCCCTGTGCGCCGGCCGGCGAGGTGAGTCCTCAGGCCGGTGAACCGACCTCTTCCCCGATCTTTTCTCCAGCCGTTCTTCCCACCCACTCGCACGTCCCCACGTCCGACCCCTCGTGGGTGAAGACCGAGTTCGCGAAGTGACGACGCAGGGTGCCTCGCCAGCGCCGGGTCGGCAGCTCGGGGTGCAGGGCCGCCAGCCCGGTGGCGAACTTCGAGATCCGGGTGGGGCGATGGCCTGCCGACCACAGGATCCGATCGAGGCCGGAGGCCCGGGAACCGGTCTTGGTCTCCACGATGACCAGCCCGGGGACCTTCATCTGCAGCCCGTTCGGGTCCTCCCAGGACAGCTCGGTGTCGATGGTCGCCCTGCTGGTCGTCGAGGGCAGGAACAGCGTGGTCCGGTGGTAGCGGGTGATCAGGGAAGGGATCAGGGGCATCTCCTCGCCGTCCCTGATCCCTTCCTGGGCGAAGATCGAGTCCACGAACCATCGTCCGGGGGCCAGCATTGCCCTGTCGGAACATTCGTGCGGCAGACGGTTCTTGACCGTGCTTCCTCGGGGCCCGCGCGTCTTGACCTCCAACCAGCACTGGGAGGAGTCCAGGTAGGTGCGGGTTCTGACCTTGAACCGGCGCCGTCGGCGTCGGGCCGCCAGCAGGTAACTGGTCCGGTCCGGTGTGTCGAAGTAGACCGAGTCGTAGGCGAAGCAGCGGATCTCACCGATCTGCAGTACCCGGGCCTGTGGTTCGACCCGTGAGATCAGACCGTCGAGGTCCTCGGCGCGGACCACGTACTTGCGGTCTACCCGCGTTTGCAGCGCTGCGACCTCGGTCAGTTCTCCCAGACTGATCGGTGTCATCTGCGCGAGCGGTGAGCACATCGTCGATACCGTCATCAGCGCACTCCCAACCGTGCAGTGGTATCGGTTCCGAGGCTGGCGGACTTGGTGCTGTGCGAGAAGCGCACGTCCACCAGCGTTGTGTCGTTCACGAGGTCGAGCTTCTGCACCCGCGCCGAGTGGACCCTGGCTCCCAGGACCCGTTCGAGGTGCGCGATCAGGGCCACCCGGTCGGTCACGGCGGAGTCGAGCACCAGCAGCTGGTGCTGGTAGCCCGGCAGCAGACGCGGGTGGTCACCGATGAACATGACGACGAGGATCAGCACCATCAGGGCGATGGAGTGCCAGACCGGTTCGATTTTCAAGGCACCGAGGATCCCCAGGGCCAAGGCCGAGAAGTAGTACGCGACTTCGTGCTGGTCGAGTTCGGTGGACCTCAACCGGATGATGGACAGGACCCCGAAGAGGCCCAGCCCGAGTCCTGCGCCGACGGAGCTGCTGCTCATCGAGCCCGCCACCGCGAGTACTCCTACGTTGACGCCCAGGTAGGCGACGACGAGATCCCGCCGGCGATGTCTGGGGAAATAGAACCCGAAGACGAGCAGGCTCACCGCGACGATGTCGGTTGCGAACAGGAGGAGCTGCGACATGACGACCTCGAAGGTGTGCGAGTTGTGTCTGTGGAGTGAACGGTGAACGTCATTATCGCCATAGTCAGACATAACCGTCATGCGCTGAGGGTCACGGTGAGATACTGAGCGGGGCTTCTGCGCCCGTTGATCAAGGGCAGCGCACCCCGTTCTGGCGTCGCCGCCACCCTTCCTGATTCGCCTCGGCACGGGGCTCTCGAAACCGCATCGTTGCGGGTGGGGCACCGAATGCCGTTCGTGTTCGGTGGGCTGTCCCCTCCGCGTTGCGCTCCGATGGCATCACACCAGATGAGAGGGCGTACCAGCCCTGATGCCGCTGCTGAACCGATGAAGCTTTCTTGCCGATAGTTTCGATGGCGGGGTCGATGATGTATCGGAGGCCCTCGAAAGCGACTTTGGAACCAGCTACCTATTCCGCGGGGAAGTTCCCGTCCGGAAGGGGAAAAAGGGAGCCCGGCCGGGAGTGATGTCCCGGCCGGGCAGGTGTTACCCGATGTGGTCGTACGATACTCAGCCGGCCGAGCCGGCCGAGCCGACGGAGCCGACGTTGACCAGGCCGCGGCCGACGGTCGCGCCCTGGTCGGTGACGACGCTCATCTCACCGAAGACCGTGCGCCCGGACTGGGGCGCCCGCAGGATGGTGAAGGTTCCGTCCACCGTGGCCGACTGGCCGCTGCCCAGCTCGACCGCCGTGTCCCCCGTGGTGAGGGCCCCCAGGGTCGGGGAGAAGAAGACGTCCCGGTAGTCGTACTCGGTGTTGCCGGCGGGAATCTCGTAGCCATCGACCTCGATGGTGTACGTGCCGGCCTCGGGGTTCTGCAGGACCACGGACTCCTCGGCATCCCCGTCGGCCGAAGTCCCCACGACCTTGCCGTCCTTGTTGACGACCAGGTCCAGGTCCGCGCTCGGATCCGTCGTGTTCCCGATGGAGACGTCCAAACGGGACGCGCCTTCGGGCACGGTCACCTCATAGGTGTGGGTCTTGCCCGTCGAGATGCTCGGACGCTCGGCGTGTGCGCTGCCCAGGGGACCACCCTTCGCCGTCACCCGGACCGGTCCGAGGACGTTCTTCATGGACCACCGCAGAGGCGTGGGCTCGCCCTCGACGGCCGACGGAATCTGCACCGTCCCCGGGTCCACCGCGACCGACTGCGCCGCGACGGCCAGCGTGAACGGGTTCACCAGCAGCGGCGACGTCCGTCGGGACTCCACGATGACCTCCCAGACTCCCGGCAGCGGATCCGGGTAGGAGCGGGAGAACGGGTCGCAGGGCTCGGAGCCCGTGCGGTGGGAATAGCAGCGGCCGGCCGACGTCGACTCCGCGGGGACCCCGTACGGATTGAAGGCGATGAACCGGGTCTGGGAGTCCTTGCCCAGGCCGGAGAGGTTCACCTGCAGAGCCGCTGTTCCCTTGGGGACGGTGACGAAATACGGCTGGAACAGATTCCGGTCGGCCTGGCCCGAGACCTTGACCGAGTAGCTCGGCGCGACCATGGGCCGGGACACGACCACGACGTTCATCGAGTCGGCGTCGATCTGCGGGGACGTGGGGTCGTCGATCGCCAGCATCGCGCTGTGCACCCCGAGGCCTGCCCGGGAGGTCACCGTTACGGTGACGGTCTTGTTCAGAGGCAGCCACACCGTGGACTGCGAACGGAAAGCGAATCGGTCACCTGTCCACTTCAACCTGTGCAGCACCGAACCCACCGGACCGCTCGTACGAGTGATCTTCACGGAATAGGTCTTGGCCAGGTCTGCCTTCTGTCCGCCCTCGTCAGCGGTGCACCGGTTGTAGATCCCGTGCCCCGTGCCGGGGGTCTTCAGGTAGTCGGACAGCGGTGTGCACACCGGCGCCTGCACCGTGTAGGTGCTCAGTTTCAGTCCGCGGGAGAGCAGACTCCAGGCCCCCGGGACGTCGAACAGGCCGTGTCCCTGCGCCTGCATCCCGACGCCCTTGATGGGATCTGCCGAGGAGAGGATCGCCCGGCGCAGTTGGGCGGGAGCGACGGCGAGCTTGTCGGCGGCGGCGGCCGACAGCAGAAGAGCTGCTGCTCCCGTCGACTGCGGGGAGGCCATCGACGTCCCGTTCAGCATGGCGTACCCGGCGGGCAGGGAGTATCCGGCCTCGGCCACAGGAGAGCCCGGCTGCCACATCGGCATGGTGGAGACCGCCGAACCGGGAGCAGCGATGTCGGGCTTCGCGGCACCGGCCTCGCTCGGTCCCCGGGAGGAGAAGTTGTGCAGTTGATTGGGCACCCGGGTCACGGAGCCGTAGTTGGCCAGCCAGCTCTCCTTGCTGATGCTGGAAGCCACCGTGACGACGTCGCTGACGACCGAGGGATCCCCGACGGTGTTCAGCCCCGGACCGGAGTTGCCGGCCGACGTGAAGATCTGGACTCCGTACTCCTTGATGAGACGGTTGTACAGTTCCGCCCTGGCGTTGTCACCGTCGTTCAGGGCCGGCAGACCGCCGATGGACAGGTTCACCACGTCCACGCCCCGGTTGACGATCAGATCGACCATGCCGTCGGTGAGCGCGGCGCTCGTGCATCCTCCGCCCCAGGTGCAGGCCCTGGCCGAGACGATCTTCGCGCCGGGGGCCGCGCCGTCCGCCGTGCTGCCGAACAGGTTGTTGGCAGCGGTGATTCCGGCGACATGGGTGCCGTGGGCGTCCTCGACGACACCGATGTTCACGAAGTCGGCGGTCCCGGACAGGCCCAGCTCCGTGACGTCGACGTCCTCGCGGTACTCGACCACGAACGGCATCTGGTCGCGCACCTCCGTCGAGGGGTCGTCCGTGCCGAAGTGACCGATGTCGAAGTGCTCCCGATAGGGGCGCATGACCTTCTCGTCGGTGAAGTCCCTGTCCTGGTCGACGTCCACGAGGATGTCGTGGCTCGCCGGGTCGTACAGGATTCCGAAGACGTCTGTGGTGTCGCCGTCCCGGTTGACGTCGCCCTTCGGCTCACTGTCCGCGGTGATTTTCTCGGTGAAGCGGTTGACCCGCCACGTTCCCTGCGGGGCTTTCCACGTGGCGTCCTGATAGGTGAAGGTGGGCCCTTCGACCTGGGTGAGCATTGCCCGCCAGGTGGCGTCCCCGTCGATGACAGGGTCGGTCGCCGTGACCCAGTCCACGATCTTGCGCTCACCCGTGCTGGTGCGTTGCAGGGAGGGGTGATCCAGGTCGACTCCGCTGTCGAGGACCCCGATCGTCACCCCCCGACCGTCCCAGCGGGGGTGCCGGGAGACGAAGGAGACCGCCCCCGTTTCGCCCGTGGGCATGAAGGGGTTGTGCGCCCTGGTCCTGTTGTTCGGACCGGTCACGCCCGTAGCGCCCGTGTTGCCCTTGTCCCCCGGCCCGCGGCCGGAGTCCGGGGACGGGTCCGGCAGAGGCACGGAGTCGTTGAGGTCCACGGCCTCGACGCCCTGGGCGAGAGCCGCCTTGAGAACCTTCTGCGTGGGGACGCTCGCACGGAGGTACCCCACGCTGTTCTCACTGCGGGAAATCTTCGCGCCCATCGAGATCAGTCGATCGGCCACCGCTGTGGTCTCGCCGTCGCCGGTGGCGACGATCATCGTGACGCGGGATCTGCCCTCGGCCTGGGCCTCGGCGAGCAGTTCCCGGTCGCGGGGGCCCAGGACGTCGTCCGCGGGACCCTTCGGGTCCGAACCGGTGAGGGCCGGCGAATCAGCCGGGGTCGCACCGGCCGTCGTCGGCGAGGTTGCCAGTGGTGCTCCGGCTGTCAGGCCGAGAGCCAGAGCAGTGATGATCGTTCGACGGAAGGTGCCGGAACGAACCCTGCTGGAGACTTCTCTCACGAACGGGTCCTCCAGATGACGGTGTCCTGACCGCTTCAGGACAACTGGTGATGTCCTGAAGCCGTGGGGGCGAGAACGTCGCCTTGGATCCTCAGGACAGGGACAAGCCGAATGATTCGGGTTGCACGCTCTTGCTGTCACGATGTGACGAGTCATTGTGACCCGTCTGTTATGGGGGTTGGCTACCATGTGTCATTAGTTCATCACACATATACGACACAACCCGTGTAAATGCGCTCCTGGGTACCCCAGGGCAGTATTTGTGTCTGAGTTTGCGTCTTTTCTCCGCCGCCTCCTCTCCGACCGTCCTGCGCATCGGCATGGTGGGCGGGTGGTGTGGGCGGGTTGTGCCGACAGGTCGTGCGGGCAGGTCGTGCGGGCGGGGGCGACGGAGGGGAAGCCGCGCCACAGCCCCAACCGGCCCCGGTCGGTACGAAACGGCATGAAACGGCACGAAACAGGGGTCGGGAACGCCGCGGCCGCCCCGACTCCTCGGCCTCGTCGATCTCGACGGGCGGGAGTGGGGCGGCCGGCGGGGGGCTGAAAGTTCCTCGTGCCGCGGATCATTTCTTTCG
>JAUPKJ010000080.1 GCA_030837505.1 Actinomycetota bacterium | reverse complement strand
TGGCCCTCGTCGAGCATGTGGAAGGTCTTGCCCACGCCAGGTGCGGCCCCCAGATCGACGCGCCGCTGGCCGGGGGACATCTCGTTCCCTTCCGGGGATCCCCCCGACACTGAGCATCGTGTTCCCGGCAGGGGCACCACCCCACCGGTCTGTCGGTTCACCCAGCCCTGTACGGGATGGCTGGTCCTGCACGGGATGGCTGGTCCTGCACGGGATGGCTGGTCCTGCACGGGATGGCTAGTCCCGCACGGGATGGCTAGTCCCGCACGGGATGGTGCCGGTCCAGGTCGAGGTTCACCGCCAGGACGTCCACGGTCGGCTCACCCAGGAAACCCAGGGCGCGGCCCGCGGTGTGCTCCTCGACGATCTTGAGGACCACAGCGACATCGATACCGCGGGCACCGGCCACCCTGGGAGCCTGGATCCGAGAGTAAGCGGGGCTGATGTGCGGGTCCAGGCCGCTGGCGCCGGCCGTGACCGCGTCGGCGGGGACCACGGGCTGGCCCGGGGCGTTGCCACGCACCGGGACGACCACGGCGCGGGCGTAGTCCTGTCCGGGACGGGCGCACTCGACCCGAACCCCGCCGTGGGTGGCCAGGAACGGGGCCGTGGGGCAGGGCTCGTTGAGGCTGACCACGCGGGTGACGGGGCCGGTCGGACCCTCGCGGTGGAAGACCCCGAGCACGGCGCCCACTCCCGAGCCCGTGCAGTAGGGACGGCGACCGTCCACGCCCTCGGTCTTCCCGATCGAAAGACTCCGGGCGCACACCTGGGTGAGCAGGCTCCGACGGCCCGAGGCCGGGTCGGTCTGGCCGGCGGGGTCGGCTGGGTCGGTGGGGTCGGTGGGGTCGGGCAGGCTGTCCACGACGTCCACGACGTCCACGACGTCCACGACGTCCTCGGGGCCGAGGTTGGAGGCTGCCGTGGCAGTGGGGTCGTAGCCGGCGCCGGCGGCCGAGGGCCGGGACTGCAGGTACTGCGGCAGGGCGTTCCCGTCGCTGTCGGTGAACGACTGGCCGATCCGGGCACTGCCCACGGTGATCCCGTTCGCCGTGACCGCGGAGCCGTCCGCGTGGTGGGCAAGACCGGGCACCCTCGCGACGGCGGCGAGCGCCAGGGGGTAGGCCAGGCCGGTGATGGCGGTGAGGACGAGCAGTGCCCGCAGCGCGGCCAGATGCTGGGCGATCCAGGAGGGCAGACGCATCAGGAGATCCCGGGGACGAACTGGATGAGGAGGTCGATGAGTTTGATACCGAGGAAGGGGACCAGGACGCCCCCCGCGCCGTAGACCCACAGGTTGCGGCGCAGCATGGCGGCGGCGCTGGAGGGGCGGTACCGCACTCCGCGCAGGGCCAGAGGGATCAGGGCCACGATGATCAGGGCATTGAAGATCACTGCGGACAGGATCGCCGAGGCCGGACTGGACAGGTGCATGAGGTTGAGTCGTTCCAGGCCGGGGTAGACCGCGGTGAAGATCGCCGGGATGATCGCGAAGTACTTGGCGATGTCGTTGGCGATGGAGAACGTGGTCAGCGCTCCTCGGGTGATGAGCAGCTGTTTGCCGATCTCCACGATCTCGATGAGCTTGGTCGGATCCGAGTCGAGATCGACCATGTTCCCGGCCTCCTTGGCCGCGGAGGTGCCGCTGTTCATGGCCACCCCCACGTCGGCCTGGGCCAGGGCGGGCGCGTCGTTGGTGCCGTCCCCGGTCATGGCCACGAGCCGGCCGCCGGCCTGTTCGCGCTTGATGAGGGCGAGCTTGTCCTCGGGGGTGGCCTCGGCCAGGAAGTCGTCGACTCCGGCCTCCTGCGCGATGGCCTGGGCCGTCAGTAGATTGTCACCGGTGATCATCACGGTGCGGATGCCCATGCGACGCATGGCCTCGAACCGTCCGTGCATTCCTTCCTTGACGATGTCCTTCAGATGGATGACCCCCAGGACGTCGGCAGGGCTGCCGACGACGTGCTCGGCGACCACCAGCGGGGTGCCCCCCGAGGCGGAGATCCTGTCCGCGACCGGTCCGACCGCCTCGGCGGGGTTCCCGCCGTTCTCGCGCACCCAGGCCATCACCGCACCGGCGGCCCCCTTGCGGATCTGCCGTGTCACGCCGTCCTCGTTCAGGTCCACCCCGGACATGCGGGTCTGAGCGGTGAACTCCACCCAGGTTGCCGCGGCGAGTTCACCGGGCCGGCGTTCCCGCAGTCCGTGCCGCTGTTTGGCGAGGACCACGACGGAACGCCCTTCGGGAGTCTCGTCCGCCAGGCTCGACAGTTGAGCGGCGTCGGCCAGGGCCGCCGGATCGATGCCGGGCAGGGGGACGAACTCGGCGGCTGCCCGGTTGCCCAGGGTGATGGTGCCGGTCTTGTCCAACAGCAGGGTGCTCACGTCTCCGGCGGCTTCCACGGCTCGCCCGGACATCGCCAGCACGTTGCGTTGGACCAGTCGGTCCATGCCCGCGATCCCGATCGCCGAGAGCAGGGCACCGATCGTGGTGGGGATCAGGCACACCAGCAGGGAGACCAACACGATGCCGGTGACCCCGTGGGCATCCAGTGCGAGGGAGTCCTCCGTGGCGGCCTGCACACTCTTGGAATAGATCGCCAGAGGCTGCAGCGTGGCCACCGCCAGCAGGAAGATGATCGTCAGGGCGGTCAGCAGGATGTTGAGGGCGATCTCGTTCGGGGTCTTCTGACGGTTCGCGCCCTCCACCAGGGCGATCATCCGGTCCAGGAAGCTCTGCCCGGGCTGTTGGGTGATCCGAACCATGATCCGGTCCGAGAGCACTTTCGTCCCGCCGGTGACAGCGCTGCGGTCCCCACCGGACTCTCGGATCACGGGGGCGGATTCCCCGGTGATCGCGGACTCGTCGACGCTGGCGATCCCCACCACCACGTCGCCGTCCCCGGGGATGATTTCCCCGGCCTCGACGATCACGACGTCCCCGCAGCGCAATTGGGGGGCCGGCACGGTCTCGATCCCCGGCTCCCTGTCCTCGAACGGTTCCATGTCCTCGAACCCCATTCCCGGCCGCCAGACGGGCAGGCGCCGGGCAAGGGTGTCCTGCTGGGCACGGCGCAGGGTGTCGGCCTGGGCCTTGCCCCGGCCCTCGGCCACGGCCTCGGCGAGGTTGGCGAACACCACGGTCAGCCACAACCACACTGTGATCGCCCAGGCGAACACGCTGGGATCGGTGGTGGCCAGGACCGTGGTGAACACCGCGCCGATCTCCACGATGAACATGACGGGATTGCGCCACAGGGTCCGGGGATCCAGCTTGTGCACGGCCCCCGGCAGGGACGTCCACAGTTGCCGAGGTTCCAGCAGGCCGCCGGAAACCCGCGGGGAGGACGTCGCGGAGGGCCCGACGGTCGAGGGCCGGCCAACGGTGACGGTCACGGGTCAGCGCACTCCTTCGGCCAACGGCCCCAGTGCCAGGGCCGGCAGGAAGGTCAGGGCCACGAGGATCACCGTGACCCCGACCAGCATGATCACGAACAACGGTCGGTGGGTGGGCAGCGTCCCGGCCGATACCGGAACGGGCTGCTGGGCTGCCAGGGACCCGGCCAGGCCCAGCACCAGGATCATCGGCAGGAAGCGCCCGAGGAGCATGACCAGACCGAGAGCGGTGTTGTACCAGGTGCCGCTCACGCTCAGACCCGCGAAGGCCGACCCGTTGTTGTTGGACGCAGAGGTGAAGGCGTACAGCACCTCCGACAGTCCGTGGGCCCCCGTGTTGAGCATGGCCCCGCGGCCCACCGCAAGAGCCATCGCCGTTGCCGTGCCCACCAGCACCAGGGTCGGAGTGGTCAGGAAGTACAGGGACGCGAGTTTGATCTCCCGAGCCCCGATCTTCTTGCCCAGGTACTCCGGAGTCCGCCCGACCATCAACCCGGCCACGAACACCGTGACGATCGCCAGCACCAGCATCCCGTACAGCCCCGAGCCCACCCCACCGGGCGCGACCTCACCCAACATCATGTTCAGCAGTGTCACTCCCCCGCCCGGGGCGGTGTAGGAGTCGTGGAAGGAGTTCACCGACCCCGTCGAGGTCAGTGTGGTGGCCGCGGCGAACGTCGCCGAGCCGAACACCCCGAACCGCGTCTCGGTCCCCTCCGTTGCCGCCCCCACCGACTGCGGGACCGTCCCGGGATGCATCCCCTGGACCACGTTCAGGGTGACGATGCTGCCCAGTGCCAGCGCTCCCATGGCCGCCACGATCGCGTAGCCCTGCCGATCATCACCCACGATCCGCCCGAAGGTACGTGGCAGAGCGACCGGAATGAGCAACAACAAGAAGATCTCGATCCAGTTCGTCCAGGCCGTGGGGTTCTCGAACGGGTGCGCGCTGTTGGCGTTGTAGAAACCACCGCCGTTCGTGCCCAGATCCTTGATCGCTTCCTGACCGGCCACCGGCCCCCCGGTGACGTGCTGAGTGGCCCCCACCAGGGTGTGGGCGTCGAACCCGCCCGAGAGGTTCTGCACCGCCCCACCCGCGATCAGGACGATCGCCGCGACCACGCTGATCGGCAGAAGCACCCGCAGCACGATCCGTACCAGGTCCACCCAGAAGTTGCCCAACAGGTCCGTGCGGCTGCGTGCCAGACCCCTGGCCAAGGCCACCGCCACGGCGATTCCCACGGCTGCGGACACGAAGTTCTGCACGGCCAACCCGGCCATCTGCACCAGATGTCCCATCGTGGACTCTCCGGAATACCACTGCCAGTTCGTGTTGGTCGTGAAGCTCACCGCCGTGTTCCACGCCCCGTCAGCGTCCACCCGAGGCAGACCCAACGACAGCCACAGCCGATCCTGAACCCGCAGAAAGGCATACAGGAACAACACCGAGACCGCCGAGAAAGCCAACACGCTGCGCGCGTACACCCCCCAGGGCTGTTCCCCCTCGGGATCCACCCCCACCACGCGGTACACCGCCCGCTCCACGCGCCCGTGCCGCGGCGACGTCACCACCGCGTGCAGGTAGTCACCCAGCGGGCGATAGGCCACCGCCAGAGCCGTCACCAGGGACACCACGAAGGCGGCACCCGCCACGGAATCACTCATCTAGAAACGCTCCGGAAACACCAGGGCCGCGACCAGGAAGACCACCAGGCCCGCGACGGCGACCAACCCCACGAGGTTCACCACGTTCACAGCCGCTCCACCCCCCGTACCACCAGTGTCAGGACCGCGAAGGACACCACGGTCACCACGACGAACACGACGTCAGCCACACCGACCATCTCCTCTCCGCTCCGCCAGGGCCATCCGCGCGCTCGCGCTTCCCCGCCCGTTCCCCTCCGCCGCGGCACGACGGTGTCGAAGCCACAGGCGGATCTCCCCCAGCACCAGCCCCAGACCGGCGCAGATCAGCAGTCCCAGGATCAGGAAGCAGTCCTGCACCCCGTGACAGGACAGGACCGCCTGCCCGTTCTCCAGGAACGCGTTCGCCAACAAGAACGCCACCCCCGCGGTCACAAGGGTCTGTACCGCGTCGCAGGTGCCGATCCCCGCCAGGACCACCACCACGAGCAGCACAGCGCACCGCATCACCAGGTACCGCTCCGGAATCACCTTCGCCGCGACCGTCGCGCCCACAAGCAGCACCGTGCTCGCTGCCACAGCGATCCCCAGGGGCGTTCCCTCCACAGGGCACGAACCCCGACGGAAAGGACCTACAGACGAGTGGGACATCAGGGCCCCCTCCGGCTCGACGACCAGTGCTCACAGGGACAGTGGACGGCACCCCCAGCCGGAGGAAAAGGATCCCTGACGGAAAGACAACGCCCAGGACCCGAATCTTGACGAAATCCCGATGGGAAGTCGAAGACATCCACTGGCGAATCCTCTGAGGTCCTGCCGATGTCACCTTTGTTCAGGTCGATCCGGCACATATCGTGTGGGAAGGAACCCGTACGAGGGAGACCGTGATGACCCGACGACTCACCGGCCCGGCGCTCTGCGTGCCGGTTGCGGTGGCCCTGGCCATGCTCGGTGGTCCGTCGGCCGCCGCCGCGACCGCGCAGCTACGGTTGACGTTCGACACGGCACCGAGCGGCCAGAACGAAGCAGGGCCGTGGACCACAGGGTGCTTCACGGACGCCGTCGCACCCGCTGACGACGCCTGCGTCGTCGTGGGTGGCGCGGGCGCCGTCACCCGGGAACAACGTCCGAGCGGTACCACCACGAGTCCGGCCGTCAAGTTCCCGGCGTCCGGGGCCGGCACCGCGATGCTCCGTGTCGAACATGCTTCGCGCCTCAACCCCGGTACGGCCGACTTCACGGTCTCCACGATGGTGAAGGTTGCGACCGGCGAGGTCTCGCCCGGCGCCAACCTGGTGCAGAAAGGCACCTTCAACACCGCCGGTGGGCAGTGGAAACTCCAACTCGACAACGGCGTACCGAGCTGCCGCATCGCCGGCACCAGCGGGCTGTCGGTGATCGTGTCGTGGGGCAGCTCGATCGCCGGTACCGGCTGGAAGTTCGTCGAGTGCAAACGGCGTGGCACGGTGCTCAGCATCAACGTCGCCAACGGGACCCCGGTCAACGCGGCCGCGGACGCGAGCATGGACATCACCAACACGTCCGACGTCACGATCGGTGCGAAGGGCACCGGGTCCAACAACGACCAGTTCCACGGCGAGATCGACAACGTGGTCCTCAGCGTCGGTTGACGAAGGAGACGGCTACCGCGGCAGGCCCCGGAGCGTTCGACACACCCCGGAGCGTTCGACACACCAACACCGGCCCTCGCCCCGACCTGCTCCTGGGGAACCCCCGGAACTCCTGGGGAGCCTCGGGCTTCAGCTGCTTGAGCCTGCCGGCGGTCGTAGGTGAGGAAGTCCGTTTCCGCCAATTCCCTGGCCGCGACCAGATGAATCGCGTCGGCGGTGCGCAGGAAGGTACCCGGCGGCGAGGGAAGACGCCCCGCGCGCCAGAGAGCAGCCCACCTCCCGTGCCCCGGACCACAGACGGAACGATGGCTGCTCGGGTATCAGTCGCGGTCCTCCCCCTGGAGATCGTCACTGGACCGCGACGAGCGGACCGGTTCCGGCAGGGCCTTCAGGTCCAGGCCGGTCCCCGTACGTAGCCGACCGGCCGCGACCAAGCGTGTACGTGCGTCGCTGCCCGCCGGGACCATCACTGCGGCAGGTACTCCTCCGTTGGTGATCAATACCGACTCCCCTTCGGCTGTACGACGTAGGAGCTCCCCGGAGTTGTTGCACATCTCGCGCTGACTCACCGATTCCACCCCTTATCTGTAGCACGTCCAAGCACGTGGTTCAGAGGCCTGTCGGGGGGTGCGATCGAAGCAGGGTTCAGCTGATCCCATTCCAAGCGGACTCCGACGCCGAGACCCACGGTGAGTTGCGTTCCGTCTGGAACGGTAACGACAAGGTGGACAAGTTCCAGGACGACGACGGGATTTTCACCGACTACGGTGACGGTTCGGAGAGCGACGCGTTGGGGCTGCAGGCGGCGAAATTCGTGTACCGAACGCTGGGCCTGGACGCCGACGATCTCGTCACGTTCAACATCCGGTCGGTGCCCCCCTGGGGAAGCCCACGCCGAGGGCCCGGCCCGTCGCCGCGAGGCCGAGATCGCTTCTCACACCGGGAACCGGCAGAGGACGGCACCTTGTCGGCGATCCGGTGAGCGGTGGAAAGTCGGACAGGGGCCTTGGATTTCACGGTGTCAGGGAGCGAGCCGTTCCGTGAGGGCCGCGACCCGGGTCGTGCCCCGCTTGCGTTCGTTTTCGACCCATTCCTTGCCCTCTGCAGCAACTCCTTCGAAGATGTGCAAAGTTCTTCTCAGCCCTGCGGCGTCCGAGGAGACCCCTGATGCCGCGTCTTCCTCCGCCGGGGGATCTGGGACGTTCCGCAGATCCTGTTCGGGCGGGAATTGCCCGCGGACGGGAACATCCACCGGTGTGCCGTTGACCAGTGTGAGTACGAACTTCTGTGGGATCCGGTTCTTCTGGGTGGCTTTCACCGAGGAAACAGCGTCGAACCGGTAGCTCATCCGCTGCCGGATGTCGAGGATGCCTTTCTTGAAGTCGAGATCGGCATCCACCTGACGGACCCCGTCCTCGGTGAGAAGGAAGAGAATGATGTGGTAGCGCGAGTACCGCCACGGACCGTCCGGGACGCGGTTGCGTTTGTAATGTTCTCCGGGTGCCTCGATGAAGGCATGGGCGATGGTTTCGCCGGGCAACATTTTGTAGTGTTCCGTGGCCTCATACATGAGGATCTTCCGATCGCAGTCGAGCCAGTCTGCCATTTCCCGGTCATCGGGACGACGCTTCAGTTTTTCTTTCCACCGGAGGTAGGCTTCTGTGTCTGCGCTCAGGAGATGCCGCGCCTCCTGGGTGTCTGCGGCGAATCTCCTGCGTTCCAGATCGATCTGTGCCCAACCCCTCACAGCGAACAAACCGGCTCCCAGGAGCAGGAGGGTCATCCACGTGCTGTCCATCGGTCTGCTCCTGATCGCCTCCGTGACGACATGGAGGCCTCCGATCACGGCTCCCGCCGAGGTGAGGAAGAACCACAGGACGGCAGAACCGGTCGGGCTGAGCTGCTGCCGGTACTGCTGGAAGGTCCTGGTCTCCCACTGCCGTTCGGCCGCGCTCGCTCTGGCTCGCATCAGCCAGGCGATCTGGTCGTGTCTGATCGCCGTTTCCCGGTAGGTCTCGGCGATGTTGTCGCGGGTCCGGCAGCGGACGCCTGTCGTGAGTTTCAACCACAGGTCCCGATCGAGGCCTCGTGGAACGTATCTTGCGAAATATTTGTCCGCCAACCTCTCCACGCCGCGCGCGAAACCGGTCTCGGTGGCGTGTCCCGTCAAGTTCCTGGTGGTATCGAACTCCAGGTCCTTCTGTCGGATCCGCTGCTTTCCGAAACGAAGCTCAGCTCCTTTCCGGGCACAGCAGACGCCGGCCAGAACGGTCAGGAACAGTGCCAGGCCGGTCCGTGACCCGCCCGCTTGGACGGCTGTCCCGCCCAGATGCCAGACGGGCAGGAGGGCGACGAGGGTCGATGCGACCGTACCGAGGTACTCGGGGAAGGTGGTCCCGAGGGGTTCGACGGGCATCATCCGTGCTGGCGCGGGCACGGGTTCAAAGAACAGCCCGACCCGTTCGGTCCTGTCTGAGGACAGGCGTTCTTCGTGAGCGCGTCGGACGGAACGTTCCCACATCCGGTCCTGGTTCTGGCTCTCCAGCACCAGTTCGAGATGGGTCAGGATCTTGTCGTGCGGCTCGTCGTCGAGTTTCTCGAACTTTTCGTCGACAAGATCGAAGTCGTTTTTCTGCCCCACTCCCAGGAGAAGACCGATCAGTTGCAGCCCTTCGGTCCACCTGTCCGCGGAGTGGGGGTTCGCTGTGCCCAGGGCGACCTGTAGGTGGTCGAACTCTTCGTCCGACAACTGGCGGAGGGTCCGGCCGCTGAGGATCGCCAGGGCCCAGTGGAAGCCGATCTCGCTGCTCAGATGCTCGTCCTCGTTGTCAAGGAATCCGTTCTCGATGGCGTCGGTGATGAGTCTGCGGGCAGTGTCCGGCATCCGGCCCTGGAGGTGGTTCACGCCGATCTCGTACTTTTTCCGTGGGGTCGCCCCGGGGGGAACCTGGTAGATGGTGACATCCCCGTGCAGGTTCTGCGCTTGGACGCCAACGGTTGCGCGGTCGCCGGCTACATTGGCCGTCGGGGGGATCGGTCCGGGGGGATCCGTCATCGTGACACCCCTTCGATCAGAGAGAGGACGGCCGCGACCTTCGTGGCCAGGTCCGTGATGTTGCCGACCAACCCGCGCAGCCGTTTGAGTGCGACCGAGGCCGCGCTGCGGTCCTGCGCCTTCCCATTTCTGAGGGCTTCCTCAGCAATACGCAGTTCGGACCGAGCTGCGCAGTAGGTGGGGTCGTCGATCCGGGCATCGTCGTGGGCTCGTGCCAGCAATGTCCGCAGCACGGCCAGCTCTTCCTGCGGGCTCCTCCCGGGGACAGCTGCGGCTCCGATCCGTATGTCTCCGTAGATCGTTCCGGCTTGGAGACCGACCTGGCTGTTGCCCGTCGCGATGTTCTGCGTGCCGCCGTCCATCGTTCCTCTTCCCGTCGGGGTGACCGGCGAGGTGGATTCGTACCCCTGTTCCACGGAAGGCACCGCTGCCCGCCCGGTACCGGTTGGTTTGGGGGTCTTCGGCCTGGTCTCCTCCATAGCCAGTTCCTGCGCGAGCGCTACGGCGAAGGCTGCGGCGTCCGCGACAGCCCGGGGCTGCCATAGCTGGCGGTCCGTGTCGTTCTTGCTGCCGTCGGCCCTGTCGCTGATACCGCGCACGACGACCACGGGCAGGGCTCTGTTCAGGTGGGCGGCCTGTGCCACTCCGGCGGACTCCATTTCGATGGCCAGCGCGTCGTTGTAGTGCTGCCGTACCCACCGGGCATGCTCGGAGGAGGTCGAGTCCTGGACCACCTCGCCGGCGGCGATGGGACCGAAACGCACCTGGGGGGCGTCGCCGTCGGTGCGCCGCCGCCGTTTCCATTCCCCCGTGCGTTCCAGATGACGGGCGATCTGATCCGCTCCGTGGGGGATCTCCCAGACCCGCGGGCGGGCCTTGAGCCCGTCGTCCTGGCTGGTGCCACCGTGGTAGGCATAGACGTGGGTGGCTACGATGACGTCGCCCAGGGTGATACCGGCTCGCAGCGCCCCGGCCACTCCGACGAACACGAGGGCCGACGGGGAGAACTCCGCGATGGCCCTTTCTGCCAGGACCGCTGCCGGGTGGTTTCCCTTTCCGACGAGGACCAGCGCCGCTCGGGTCCCGGTGTCCGTGATTCTGCCGACCTCGAACCGGGTTCCGGCCTCGTGCCTGCGCAGTCTCAGATCGGTCAGGTGCTCACGGACGGCTTGATACTCCAGGTTCAGCGCCGTGAGGAACACGATCTCGGCGGCGCTCATCGGGTCGATCCCTGTGTCGCTGCCGACTCCACGGTGCGGATCATCGCCGGGTGGAGAATTTTTCCCGGTCCGGGGCGGAAGAGTCTGGCGGGGCGACCGGTCTCCATCTTCCGGGTGAGTCCGTCCGGGACGACGAACCCGTCGGTGCCCTGAACCTTGCGGTAGAAGTTCCTGGGGTCGAGTCGGACGTCCCATACGGCCTCGTAGACCTGTTGCAGTTCTGCGAGGGTGAAAGACGGTCCGCAGAAGGCTGTCGCGAGAGTCGAGTATTCGAGTTTCGCCCGGGCCCGTTCGACGCCGTCGGTGAGTATCCGGTGGTGGTCGAACGCCAGCTCTACGTCCGAGGACAGGATCGTGTCGACTGGGTGCCAGTACGCGTCGGCGGCATCGGTTCCCGCAGTGGGCTCGGGAAGCCTGGGGGTTATGGCCAGATGGGCCACGGACACCACCCGGCCGCGGGGGTCGCGCCCAGGGGTCCCGTAGACCCCCAGGTGCTCCAGGTGGAAGGTCTCGGCGTCCAATCCGGACTCTTCGAGTAGTTCGCGCTTCGCGGCCGTTTCGATCGGTTCCTGGGCGTCGTGCAGGAACCCGCCGGGCAGTGCCAGAGCGCCCCGGAAGGGCTCGGTCCCTCGTTCGACGAGCAGGATCTGCAGACGCGAGTCCTTGAGGGTCAGGATGACGAGGTCGACCGTGAGCAGGATTGCGGGCGGTTGCCATGAATCGTCGGTCATGGGTCAAGCGTAACGACTTTTTGTCGATATGACAGTAAGTTTCGGGTGAGAACGATTTCGTTCGTTTCGGGCGACGGAAACACGCCTCAGAGGAGGACGACCTGATGATCGGACGAGGCCTCGCGGATCTTGCCACGGGCTGCAGGCGCTGAAGGTAACTGTGATCATCTCCCGTCTCCGGGGTTCGGTCGATGGGTGACGGGTTCGTAAGGAACAACGGGTGCACTGCTCAGAACCCGGCCGATCCCCCCAGGGGAGGCGGCCGCCCGGCAGAGTTCCCCGTTCGGTCGGGGCTGCGATCGGGGAAATGGGCCTGTGAGGATCCGCGGCGGGTTACGATGAGTTTTTCCTCCTTTCGCGGGCCGGGCCTTCTCCTTCCCCAGGTCGGGTCTTCGGGGGTCTTCGCCGAAATCATTCGGGGTCGCCCGAATTTTGCACGGAAGAACTGGGGTGGAAGATGCGTACCCGGATTCTGGGATTCGCGGTCGTCGTGGCGTTGTTCTCCGTGCCGACGATCCCGGGGCTCGCTGCGCCGGTCGATGAGCCAGGGACCTCGCCCCCGCCGGCGGGCACCGATCCGGACCAGGCCCGGTTGGTCGATCGGGTCTCTGTCCCGACGGCGGTCTGGAGGCCGTGTCCCCCCTTCCGGGAACAGGTCGTGGGGGGCGCTCAGGAGAGCGCGCGGACCGGGGCGAAATCCAAGGCCCCCGTTCTCGACTGCGCCACGGTGAAGGCTCCTCTGGACTACGACCTCCCGAACGGCCCGACGGTGAAGGTCGCGATCCTGCGTCGGAGGGCCAACAATCCCGCACGGCGGGTCGGGGTCCTCACCGTGGTCGCCGGGCAGGCCGGGACGTCGGGCACCGATGCCGTGCGGGACTCCGAGCAGTGGCTCGGCAAGGACCTCCTGGACCGTTTCGACATCGTGGGCATGGACCCCCGCGGCGTGGGCCTGAGCACCCGGTTGAAGTGCTTCCCCGACGGGGCGGCCCGGGACGAGGTCCTGGGGATGGTGGATTCCGAGGTCCCCTACACGAGTGAGCAGGAGAGCGCCTTCGTGCGCCGGGCCGAGGCCTGGGGCGCGGCCTGTTCGACGACGGGCCGGACGCTGGCGTCGTCCATGTCCACCGTGCAGGTCGCGCGGGACCTCGAACTCGTGCGCAGGGCACTGCGGGAGCAGAAACTCAACTATCTGGGATTTTCTTACGGAACATTTCTGGGGCAGGTGTACGCCAACCTGTTCCCCGAGAGGTTCCGGACCATGGCCCTCGACGGCCTGATCGACCCCGTGGGCTGGACCGGGACAGCGGCCACGGCGGAGCGGCCGACACAGGTCCGGACCGGCGAGTACCGCATGGGCAGGGCCGTGTTCATGGAACTGCTCCGCCGTTGCGAGGCCGTCGGCGACGGACGCTGCTCCTTCTGGGGGGACGACGAGGCACCGGCCAGTGCCGACAAGTTCCTCCAACGAGTAAGGAGGACCCCGGTCAGCATCACTTACCCGACCGGGAGCCACTGGGTCCTGACCTACGACGTCCTGGTGACCTCGACCCTGCGTTTTCTTCTGACCCCTGTTCCGAACGAGCTGGAGACCTTCGTCGGTTTCTGGTCCTCCTTCATGGAGTTCGAGGACCCTCCGACCGCACAACCCGGCACTGTCGGCGCAGGTGCCGCCGCTTCACCCCTTGCCGCAAAGACATCGGCTTGGGGGGACAGCCCCGAGGACGGTTCCGGGGACGCCGGCCTGGCCGTCCTGTGCACGGACGGCGTGCACGCGCGGTCGGCGTCGTCGTGGCCGCGGACGGCGGCGGCGGTCGAACGCGAGGTCCCGGACCTCTCGCTGCCCGCCTCCTGGGGCAGCGCCCCGTGTGCACTGGACACCTGGACGGCGAGGGACGAGGACCGCTACACCGGCCCCTTCGACCGCCGGACCGTCGCGCCCATCCTGCTCGTCGCGAACACCTGGGACCCTCTGACCCCCTACGACCAGGCGGTGGCCGTGTCCCGGATGCTGCCCAACAGTCGCCTGCTGACCAGCGACGGCTGGGGACACACCAGTTACGACGGGTCCTCCTGCGTTTCGCAAGCCCTGGACAAGTATCTGATCACCGGGGCCCTTCCCCCGCAGGGAACCACCTGCCACGCCCCGCAGCCCTACGAGGAGACCGCCTCCGGCGTGCCCGGGGCAGGAGGGTGATCCTCTCCCGGGGCCCCGGCCATGCAGGGACCCCGGGAGCCCGTCATCGTCGCAGTGGTCAGCTTGCGTTGCAGGAGACCGTGGGCCACTTCCCATTGCCGTTGGCCATGATGGTCACACCGAAGGTGTTGCCTTTGCCGTTGGGGCGGGCGGTGAGGACCTGGGAACTGGGAAAGGCGACAGCGGTGTTCCAACTGTTGATGATCTTGGCTTGGGGCGGCAATTTCATGGTCACGGCCCAGTTGCGCGAACCCGTCACCGAGATGCTCAGGTTGTAGCGGTCACCCCACCTGGTGCCGGGAGAGACCAGTGCAGTGCACCGGCCGGTGGCCCCGCCGGGGGTCGTGGTCCTCGTGGGGACAGCCGTGCGGGTGGGGACAGCCGTGCGGGTCGGGACAGCCGTGCGGGTCGGGGTCGCGCTCTTCACGGGTGAGGTGCCGCTGGAGTCGGAGCCGTTGATGGTGATGTTGGAGTTTCCGCTGCTCTGGTAGCCCTCGGTGGCCAGGACCATGTAGTTGTGGGTCCCCAGCTGCAGGCCCTTGGAAGCCCAGGCGTCGAAGTGGTTCCCGGTCGTGATGTTCCCACCGGTCCGTTTGGACTGCCGCACGCTCCAGTACTGCTGGAACGTCTTGGTGCCCTCGATCGAGGGCTGGTTCGTCCGGGTCGTCTCGTAGATGTCGTAGGTCCCACCATCACTGGTCACGGTCCCCTTGAAAGTACCCGTCGGACGGTACGTCCCCCAGTTGTCGACGATGTAATACTCCACCAACGGACCCGTCGTCCATCCGTACAACGTCAGATAGGCATTCCCCGACGGATTGAAACTGCCCGAGTACGAGACCGTCCGACGCCCACCGGTGGCCCACCCCTTACCACCCACGAAATTACCGACGTTGCTCCACGACATGCTGTAGTTCCCTCCGGAACCCATCGTCATGGACGCCGATCCCCCACCATCGGTCCAGAACGAGTAGTAGTACCCGTTGTTCGTCCCCGTCCGACTCGAAGAAATCGTCTCCGCACTGGCATCGAAGATTCCGAAGAAGAGAAACGGGACCGCCACCAGCGGAAGTAGTTTCCAGCCCCTGATCTTGCGTACCATGCGAGTCCTCTCATATGCGGTCGGCTGCGGGCGCGGACAGGTGCCGCCTCCTTGCGAGGCACAGCGTCCGAAACGGGCCGGCGGTTACAGTCACGTGTCGACACGGGGTCTTTGTTCATTCCTGTCCTTTTTTCGTCCGGACGGGAGCCGGCGCGGCAATCGGCCGTCCGTGATCTCTGCGGGAGTTCCGTGTGATCCTGGTCCGGAGGCCTGAGGCGACGACAACGCCCAGGCGCCCCCGGGCTCCTGCAGCGCAAGCTGACCCCGACCGACACGGACGTCTGTGTCGCGCCGGCCCGGCCTGCGCGCCACAGCGATGCCCGCCTGCTGTCGCCTCGTTCCTACCCCGGCGTGCAGGTGATGCCGTCCGCCTTCCCGGCCGGCACCCGCCACACCGCTCACCTGTCGAAGCCACCTACGGGCGGACCCTCTTATGCTTCCGCCATGTCATCTTGCTCCCCGTCGGTACCCGGTCCGGCCGGGAGCCGGTGACCGGGCATGCCGTCCGGCGCCGAACGAGGACCGGGGCAGGTGGGAGGTCTCAGAACTGCGTCAGAGGTCAGCTATCCCGGTGAGCCTTCCGACCACCCCGACCATCAGGCTGGAGTCTTCACACGGTGAGCGAGTTCGACCTCAAAGAGATCATGCCCGGGCTCGGACAGGTCCGTTTCCCCGGAAAACGGGTCACGATGTCCCCTCAGGGACTGGCTCAGACCCTGCTGGCCGACTACACCCTGCGGACCCGCGCGAGATTTCCCGCCGGGGCCCTCGTGGAACTGCTCACGGAATTCGGTGCGACACCGGGCGCGGCCCGGACGACCCTCAGCCGTCTGGCACAGCGGGGCGTCCTGGAACGTCGCCGACAAGGACGCCACAGTTCCTATCGCTTCACCGAACCGGCAGCCGTGGCCATCGCCATCGGAGGCATGGTGATCGCCTCGATCCCCCAGCAGGCCGAGGCCTGGGCCGGCAGCTGGACCCTGATCGCCTTCTCCCTGCCCGAGGGGGGCGACACCCGCAGACGAGCGCTGCGGAGCCGGTTGAGGACTCTGGGGTACGCCCCCCTGTACGACGCCCTGTGGGTCTCACCGCACCCTCCGAACCAGGAGACCACACTGGCCCTCGCCGAGATCGGTCCGGGGCGGACGACCGTGTTCCGCGCCCGCCAGATCGATCTCGATCGAAACAGCACCACCCGTGATCCCCTGGAGGCCTGGGACCTGGTCGGAGTGGCCCGCGAGTACGAGTCCTTCCTGCGGCGGTGGAGCCCCCTGCTGCCACAGATCCGTGCTCAGGGCATCCAAGGCGCCGAGGCGTTGCGGGTCCGGACCGAGGCCATGGACGTGTACCGGCGTTTCATCGCCCTCGACCCCTTCGTACCCCTGTCGATGATGCCTCCCGGGTGGCCGAGGGAACGCGCCCGGGAGATTTTCGAAACCGTCTACGACGGCCTGGCCCAACCGGCGCTGGAACACGTGCTGGAGGTCGTGTCGCGTGCCGGCGAGGACTCCTTGCCGGGAATCGGCAGCCACACCCTGGCGGACCTGCTCGGGGGTCTGCTACCGGAGTGCCACTGCTTCGCGCCGTGGAAGGGCCGAGCCGTGGACTGAACCGGTGATGGGCACTACCCCGATCACCGAGCACCGGTCGCTGCCCGTCCTGTCATGACAGGGCATTTTGTGGCGTACGAGCAGGCGGCGGGAGGACGATGGATGCCGTCGACCCGGAGCAGCCGGGCTCGGGTCGGCCTTCCTGCGAGGAGGTCGAGCGCCTCATGGACAGAAAACGATTGCTGAAGATCACGGTTCGGGTCGTGGCCGCCGGGGCCGCCATCGCGGTGGTGGCCTTCCTGGGGATCAGCCTCTGGATAGGTCACGACGTGGCGAGTCACTGCTCGAAGGCCAAGGACGTCTACGGCGGTGACTGTGTACAAGCCCTCACCGAACAGTTGGACGACGAAACGCAGAACTACCGGTCCCGGAACAACGCGATCTGGGCGCTGGGGCAGCTCGGTGACCGCAGGGCTCTGCCCGTCCTCCGTGAGTACTACGTGGGATGGGCCGGAGAAGGGGACTCCTGGGACAACGCCCTCAGCCAGTACGAACTGAAGAAGGCCCTCAACTGGTTGGAGGGGGACGCGAACTTCGGACGGTTCATCTGGCGCTTCGCGGTGGACTGAGGCCCGACCCGCCCGGGGCCCGTCGGAGGGCCCCGCAATATTCTGGCGGAGCAGTTGTCGTTCTCGGTTAAGGAGCGGTTCGGATGCGCCGTGGTACAGCGCCCCGCAGGGGGGCGCCGGACACACGCGATCCGTTGCCCCCGAAGACGTTACGTCCTCTGTCGGACGCAGAACTGCCCCGGGACGACCTCGTCGAGGAGGCTGCTCTGGCCTGTCTGTCCTTCGTCGACCTGGACCTGTCCGGGCGGGACGTCGTGAACGCGGACATCGCGGAGTCGCGTCTGGCCACGTGCAGGTTCGGCCCGGGGCGTTTCGATCGGGTGTCGCTGTCCGACTGCGAGCTGATCGGGTGCGACCTGGCGAACCTGCAGGCCCAGGACTCCTCGATGGTGCGAACCTCGGTCACGAGCTGCCGGGCGACCGGGCTGTCCTGGGGCGGCGGTCCGCTCAAGGACGTGCGTTGGGAGGGTTGCCGGGCGGACATGTCCGCGTTCCGGTTCGCACGGTTCACCCGGGTGCTGTTCACCGGCTGCGATCTGCGGCAGGCGGACTTCCAGAACGCGGACCTGCGCGGAGTCCGTTTCGAGGACTGTGACCTGTCCGGCGCACAGTTCTCGAACGCCGTCACGACCGGCACTCGTTTCCAACGGTGTTCCCTCGGCGGTATCGCCGGTGTCCATTCCCTGCGCGGGGCTGTCGTGGACTCCTACGACCTGGCCGATCTGGCCCACAGCTTGGCCGGTGCCCTGGGGATAACCATCGAGGAACAAGAGGCCGGAGCCCCCTGACGCCGGTCGCCCCCAACGAGCGACCGGCGAGGAGGGGAACTCACTCGGCGAAGATGCGTACCTTCACCGACTCGTCCTTGTCGTCGATGTCCACGCTCAGATCGGCGAGGAACTCGACCAGTTCTTCGACCTCCGAGGCTTTGATCCGGCTCAGGTCGAAGGGAACACCCGCTTCGGACAGAGCCTGATCGACAGGGCTGCGGGCCGACTCCGGCAGGAGAGTGGCCAGCTTGACCCCGGCCCTGATCAATTGCAGTGGCACACGGATGTTGACCCTGGTGCCTCCCTCCTCACCCTCGTCCACGACGACCCTCAGGTAACGGGGAGCAGCCTTGGATCCGCTGGGTCTCTCCCCTGCGCCGGCCCCGGCCGGGCTGCTGTCCTGGAGTGCCAGCAGCAGGCGGTCAGCCTCCTGAGCAGTGATTTTCCCCTCGGCGAGCATGTGGAGGATCTGCTGTCGCTGTTCGTTCATGATTTGTGTCACCTCTCCGGGAACGGTCCTTAAACGATCTTCAGGTAGATGGTGGAGTCCGGTTCGTCGATGTCGATGACCAGCCCCCTCAGACCCCGCAGGATCTGCCAGCCGGCCACCGGAACCCGCAGCGGATTGCCGCCGCGGGCCAGGGCGATGAGACACAGGACGATCAGTACTGGCAACGCGATCGGGAGCAGCAGCACCCACAGCAGGATCAAGGGCAACCAGAGGCGGACGGTCCGGCCCCCCTCCGAGCGGATCCGCAGGATGAGCAGCACGGGGATCATCGCAGGCCCTCCAGTTCCTCGGCGGCCTGCGCGGCACTGATCTCCCCGCAACGGAGCCGGTCGATGATCTCTGCCCGGGAGGGCGCCGGATCCGTCTGGACGAACTCCAGCTGTTCGGCGATGCGGTTGAGGCGGGCCTTCACCGTGGGGTAACTGATGCCGAAGATCCGTTCCATTTCCTTGATCGATCCGTGGCAGCGAACGAAGGCGGTCACGAAGACCTGCTCCTCGACGGTCAACCCCGCCAGCTGGGGCAGCTCGAACTGTCCTTCGATCGTGATCCCCTGCTCCACCAGACGAACCCGTTCGACGACGACCTCCTGCCCCTGCGTGAGCCGGGTCAGCTCCTGCCAGTCCATGCCGTCCCTCCTGTTTCCTCCCCGGCCCTTCGACCGGCCTACGTCTGTTGTACCTCAGTGAAGTTGAGACCGCAAGTCTGGAATCTTAAATAAATCAAGATCAACATTGATTATATTGATTCGGTAGTTCACTGGGGGACCTTCTGTGCTCCCCTCGTCGGCAGGAGCCGCCTCCCGCTGTTCGGGACAGGCTGTTCGGGAAGGGCTGTTCGAGGCAGGCCGTTCGAGGACGTTGGAGAAGAACGCGCCGGAAGCGGTCCGACACCCTCTGTTGATCCTGATGATGAGTGGCGTCCTCTGTATCACCGGACCGCTCCTACCGTCCGGTAAGGTTCCGCCGGACCTGCCTCGATGCCTTTTGGATCCCGTATGCCCCCGCGCCGCGGCCTGCACGCACCGCTCCTGCGTATCGCCGTTTTTTGCGCGGCCTCGCTGCGTGTCGGCGTCCTGCGCACCCTGGCGCTGCGGACCCTGGCCCTGCGGGCCCTTCAGATCCCCCGGGTGCGCCGTACCGTACTGATCGTCCTTTTTTGTGGGGTCGCGGGTGTTGTCTTCGGGGCCGAGAGGGCCCCGTCACGATCTGTGGACGAGACCGGCCGGACGGCGCAGCGAAAACCTGCCGGACTGCCCCTGGGCGAGCCCGACCTGCCAGAGACCCGGACCACCCGACAGGTCGCGCCCGGGCTCACCGTGACCACCATCGTCCGGGGCACGGACCCTGCCGCTTCCCGGGAGATCGGTACCACGGCCCGGGGCCCGTGGAGGGTCGGTGTGCTGGCTCTTGACCCCCGGCAGTCGCAGATCCGGTTGGAGGCGGGGTTCGGCCGTGCACTGGCGAAGACGGAGACGACCACCGGAATCGTGCGCGCGGCCGGGGCCCTGGCGGGGGTCAACGCGTCCTTTTTCGCCCTCGGGGACAGCAAGAAGTATCCCGGTGATCCCGTGGGGCTGGCGATCTATCGGGGGCAGGTGCTCAGCCAGCCGTCCGGCCAGCCGTACGAGATCGATTTCTTGATGGACTCGAGGACGAACAAGGTTGTTCGGATGGACCGTCTGCGATGGTCGGGCACGATGCGCCATCGTGAGACCGGAGCCCAGCTGCGACTGGAGTTCGTCAACCATCCGCCCGTGGTCCCGGCGGCCTGCGCGGGCCAGACCGACCAGACGAAGTGTTCTCAGCCGGGGGACGTCTCGTTGCTCACCCCGGAGTTCACGACCCGGACGCCGTCGGGGCCGGGAGCCGAGCTTCTCCTGGATGCGAAGAACTGCGTGATCCGACGGTCCGCCACCCGCGGGGTGCAGCTCGCGGCCGGGCAGAGTTCGCTGCAGGCGACGGGGTCCCGCAGCGCTGCGTTGTTGAAGGTCGGCAAGGGGTGCTTCACTCGAACGAGTGTCCTGATGGACAGCAGCGGTAAACGGATCCCGTTGAACTCGGGGCTGTTCGGGGTCTCGGGGCGATACCAGTTGCTCGAGGGTGGCAAGGCCGTCGTCCCCGGTTACACGAGCAGTTTTTTCGATCGCCATCCTCGTACGGCTGTCGGGGTCACACCGGACGGAGTCCTCAAACTGGTGACCATCGACGGGCGCAGGACGACGAGCGTGGGGGCGACGTTGCGGGAGTGCGCCGAGGTTCTGCGGGCGTTGGGCCTGCGCGACGCCGTGAACCTCGACGGCGGTGGTTCCACCACGATGGTGGTGGGGGGGCAGGCGGTCAACCGGCCCAGCGGAGCCGAAGAACGCAAGGTCAGCGACGCTCTGGTCCTGGTGCGGCGCTGAGAGCTGCCCTCTTCGGGGCCGAGGGGACACTCACAGGGCCAGGCCGGTGATGGTGGCGTTGTGGAAGCCGAGGGCGCTGACGGTCCGGGCGAACTCTCCGTAGGTGTAGAAACCGATGGTGCGGACCTGGCCTGCGGCGTTCTGGAGCCGGGTGGCCTCCTCCGTCACACGGGATCCGAGGATCTCGCAGCGGGCGACGCAGCCGAAGACCAGGAGGAGCCCGGCGTCGGGACCGGCCGTGGCCTCCTGGGCGATCTGGTCGCAGACGTCGAGCAGGGAGTCCTGGGTGCAGGACATCATCTGGATGGACGAATAGGCCGGTAGAGGTGCCCAGGTCTGGATCTGTCGGTCCTCGGTGAGGATGCCTCCGCGCAACAGATGAGAGCCGTCGGGTTCGATGATGCCGAAACAGCGTCCTCGGCCGCCGAGCCGCACGACGCCGTCGCTGCCCTCTTCGCCCGGGGTCTCGCCGCGTTCGGCGGCGGTCTCCCGAAGAGCTTCCTCGACCACGTCATAGGCGGGGCGTCCGGAGATGGACCGCACGAGGTTGCCTTCGGTATCAGTCACGAGCTGGGGCAGGCCGTGGGCGCGCCAGCCGTGTCCGCGCACGACCCTCAGGGGTTCGTGGGAGCCGATGAGCACTCCGACCGCCGAGTCGTGCAGAACACGGTCGTCGTGGAAGACGGCGGTGGGGAGTTGGGGGCGGTCGACGGCGGAGGCGCCGCCGACGACCGGGACGGCGGCTCCCAGGACGCGGTGGATCCCGTTGAGCAACTGTTGTTGGTCACCGGTCCGGCCGCAGGAAAGCAGGAGCAGAACGGCATGGGGCGGGGGCTCTGCCCACCGGGCCGAGGATTTTGCGGCCCGGGCGAGTTCCTTGCCCGTTCCGACCGGGTCGCCCACCATCCCGGTGGCCGATCCGAAGGAGAAGGTGTACGAGCCCTGGGAGATCACCAGGACCACGACTCCGGTATCGGGCGCCACGAACTGTCCGTCGAAGAAGTGTCCGTGGGTGGTGGCGCCGATGAGGGGGGTCGGGCCGGTGACGCTCCTGACGCCGGAGAGCAGCTGTTCGAGGTCGTAGCGGGCCGAGGAGTACACGATGACCAGGGCAGCGGGTTCGTCGCCCAACTGGGTGAACGCGATGGTGGCCGCTTGTGTCCCCGCTGTTCGGGAATTCTCGTGGTTGCTGTTTCCCAGCCCCGTAGGCACCGGTGTCATGTTCCACTTCATCGGTTGATCCGTTAGAACTCTTGATCTGTTCGAGAATCAAGCTACACCTGGAGGGCTGTCCTGCCGATACCATTGTGAGGAGAGGGAGCACCTCGTTCGTCCTTCTTCCACACTTGGGATCATGGGCAGCGGAGTGTTGAGAAGGGATCTTCGGTCCGTCGGGCGGCCTGCCCGTGCAGCGGGAGGACCTGGGAATAAGGAGCCGAACGATTGAGCGCTTCCCCCCCTCCTCATGAAGATCTTCAGTCGAGGCTCGACGCAGCGGTCTGGGCTGCGCACGACGCCTACCGGGACTCGGCGCGCCTCATCCGCTTGTTGACGGTCTTCGGGCAGCCCGGCACTTCCGAGGAACTGGTCGACACGGCTCTGACGGTTCTGTCGGAGGTCTTCGAGGCCGGCATCGTGTGTCTGGTCGGGGCGGATCCGGATACGGCTCACATGAGCGTGCTGGGGTCCTGCGGCCTGCCCGAGGACAACCCGGCGCTCACGGACGGCTGGCCCATCTGTCCGGCCGGGACCCAGGTCCGTCGGAGCGGTCGGGGGACGTGGGCCCGGCTGGAGGACGACAGTCCGAACAGGCCGTCGTGCCTGACCGGGTTCGGAGTGCGGTCCGGGGCCTGGGTACCTCTGGGGAGGGAATCCCCCGATCTGTTGCTCGTGCTCTATCGCAGCAGCGGCGATCCGTTCGACGAAAAGGATCTGGCGCTCCTGGGGTCGGTGGCCCAACGTCTGCTCGTCTCGGTCGAAGCCCGGGCCCGGGGCGCTGCTCTCGAACGGTTGGCCCTGGCCGGGCACCGCCTGTCGCGGATCCTGGACAGTGGTGACCTGTTGCGAGAGGTGATCGTCCTTCTGGGGGAGCTGTCGGAGGCCAGGACGAAGGCGGTCCTGGCGGTCGGGGACGACCTGCTGGAGGTGCGTGAGCACTCGGGACTCTCGTCGGAGGAACTCGGCACCTGGCCGCGTCCCGTTCCGCAACTGGAGGGGTGGAACGTTCTCGCCGGTGGAAAACACTGGTGGGGCCTGGAGACGGTCGGTACTGCGGTCCAGGCTGTTCTGTACGTGCCGGTGACGTCGGAGGGACGGGTGTCCCATCTGCTGAGGATCACCGGAAACCGTCCGGGGACGGGACCCATCACCGCTGAGGTGCTCGACACCTTCGCGGTCACCGTGGGGGCCGTGCTGGAGAACATCTCCCTGTACCGGGCGCTGCAGGAGAGCGAGGCCTCTTCCCGGCTGATCACCGATTCGATCAACGATCTCATCAGCGTCGTGGATGCCGAGGGACGGTTCGTCTACGCCTCGCCCTCCTACGCGCGGGGGCTGGGACACGACCCGTCGACCCTGTTGGGCACTGATCTCATCGAACTCGTCCACCCTCAGGACCGTTCCCGGTTGTCTGCGGCCCTGAGCAGGACTTTGAGCTGTGCCTGCACCTCTCCCGCGGTGGAGTGCCGGATGCGGGCCGCGGGCGGCTCATGGGTCTGGGTCGAGACCTTCCTGCACATGGCCTCCGAACAAGCGTCCACTGTCGTGCTCTCCACGAGGGTCATCGAGGAACGCAAGAAACTCGAGGACGAACTGGTCCGGCGGGCCACCCATGATCCCCTCACAGGGCTGGCGAACCGGAGCCTGATCACAGCCAAGGCCGAAACGGCTCTGGCGTTGCGGACCGCCTCGAAGTTGGGGCTGCTGTTCTGCGACCTGGACAAGTTCAAGGCCGTCAATGACCGGCTCGGCCACGAGGCCGGGGACGAGCTGTTGCGACAGGTGGCTGTCCGGTTGTCGAACTGTCTGCGCCCTTCCGACACCCTGGCCCGTTTCGGAGGGGACGAATTCGTCGTCCTCCTGGAGGGGATCCACAGTCCACAGGAGATCGACGACGTGGGAGGCAGGCTGCTGCGGTCCCTCGACGAGCCGTTCGACCTGCGGGGGGAGTTCATCCAGATCTCGATGAGTGTCGGTGGGGTCCTGGCCTCCGCGGGTGACCGGCGGACCCCCGGGGACCTGCTCCGTGACGCCGATGCGGCCATGTACGCGGCCAAGGACAGGGGCCGGGGCAAGGACAGAGGCCGAATCGAGATTTTCGATGAGGACGACTCCCTGCGCTCCCTGGATCGCTGGAGCCTGGAGGTCGACATCCTCAAGGCGCTCGAACGGCACGAACTCGTGCTCCACTACCAGCCGATCGTCGATCTCGCCTCGTCCCGGGTGACGGCGCTCGAGGCGTTGCTGCGCTGGCAGCATCCGGTGAAGGGCCTGCTCCCTCCCACGCAGTTCATCCCGATCGCCGAGGAGACGGGCGCCATCGTCGACATCGGGCGCTGGGTCATCCAGGAGGCCTGCGCCCGGCTGGCCCGGTGGCGCGCTCTGCCGGAAGGCCACGACCTGGCGATGCACGTCAACCTGTCCTCGTTGCAGTTGGATGATTCGCTGTTGGCAGCGACCACCCGAAGGGCCCTGGCCGACGTCGGGCTGCCGGCCGGAGCGCTCTGGCTGGAGGTGGCCGAGCGGGGGGAACTGCCCGCAGGGATCCACGAGAGCGTCGTGGCCTTGAACTCCGAGGGCGTGCGGTTCACGCTCGATGACTTCGGGATCTCCAACTCGAACCTCGCCTATGTGAAACGGTTCCCACTGGACGGACTGAAGATCGACAAATCATTCGTCTCGGGAATCACCGAGGAGGCCGTCGACAGCGTGATCATTCGAGCGATCCTGGCGATCGCCGAAGGGATGGGACTCTCCGTTGTCGCCGAGGGGGTCGAGACCTCGATACAGCGGGACACTCTGAGGAGTTTGGGCTGCCCCTTCGGCCAGGGGTACTTGTTCTCCCGACCGGTGCCCTCCGAGGACGTCCCCTCCCTCCTCGTACAGGATGTTTCAGTCTGAACACGTCTTGCGCGGTCCACATGTTGCGCAGTCCGCATCTTGCGCAGTCCAGGGCCGTGACGACATGATCGGCCGTGACGACATGATCATTCATCTGTCGGCCGTGCGAGCGGAACACCGTGGGCGAAGGGGACGGCAACACCATGACGAACGGGGAAAACATGGCTCGATCAGGTCCACGGGCGGCTGCGTCGCCGCCGGGGGGCACTCCCCCGGCGGAGATCGAGATCGACGAGGACCTCGTGAGGAACCTCCTGCGTTCGCAGCACCCGGACCTGGCCGACCTGCCGCTGGAGCTGACGGCGACGGGGTGGGACAACTGCACCTACCGGCTGGGGGCCGACCTGGCCGTGCGGATACCCCGTAGGAAAATGGCAGGAGAACTCCTGACGAGAGAACAGGATTTCCTGCCCCTGCTGGCTCTGCGTCTGCCCGTCCCCGTGCCCGTCCCCGTGCGGGAGGGGCGGCCCGATCAGGGTTACCCGTGGCGTTGGAGCATCGTTCCGTGGATCACCGGACGTTCCACCGAACACGATCCCCTCGCCGCCGACCAGGCCGGGGTGTTCGGATCGTTCCTGAACGCCCTGCACCACGTCGATCCGCCCGGGCTTCCCCACAGCACCTACCGCGGTATGGCGCTGGAACGGTGCGTCACAGTGGAGCAGAGACTCACGTCCCTTGCCTCGGCATCGCCAGGACTGGACTGGGAACGTCTGTTCGACCTGTGGCGGTCGGCCGTCGCGGCTCCCCTCGACACCGCCGACGCCTGGATCCACGCCGATCTGCACCCCAAGAACGTCCTCGCGGACGGGGGCAGGCTCGCCGCAGTGATCGACTGGGGCGACACCTGTCTGGGAGACCCCGCGACCGATCTGGCAGCCGTCTGGATGCACTTCCCCGTCGAGCACCATGCCCAGGTCTGGGAAGCCTACGGGGAGGTCTCCCCCGCGACCCTGCTGCGAGCCCGCGGTTGGGCCGTGTTCTTCGGCTCCATGCTCCTGGAACACGGTTCCGTCGACGATCCGCACTTCGCGAGGATCGGCCGGCTCACCCTGCAGCGGCTGACTCCCGCGCCGACCTGACGGCGTCCCCCCCACCGGACACGGCCTGGAAGAGCCACTGTCCGGGACCGGGACCGGTCGGGAGGCCGTCGGTGCCGTCAGCGACGGTTTCTCAGCGACGGCGGCGTCTGCGGGACAGCGTCCTGCCCATCACTGACACGATGGCCAGGGCCGTCAGGCTGAGAACCGTCGGGTCCAGGGCAGGGACGAAGCGGACCTTGCCCTCATGGATGGTGTAGACCCCGATCCCGCGGGCGCACATTCCGAATCCTGCCCCCTCGCCGCACCCCTCTGTGTCCGCGGGAGCGGGTCCGCATCCCCCGCCGCCCATGATGACCGCGACAGGGACGATCGTGACGCCGTCCCGCTCCACGGGTTCGCCGAAGACCCGCCGCACCCCCAGATGGTCGCTGCAGCGTTCGATGAGTTCCTCAACCTTCATGATCCGTTCCTCTTCCTTCGGGGTGCGACTGGACGGCCCGGTCTGTGTTCCGAGCGCCGTCCGGTGTATCGGCAATCCAGCGGCGGACCACACCTTTCCGCCGTTCGCTCCCTTCGGTCGGACCAGCCACGGCGTTTCCACAGCAGGGAGCCTTGACCCGCGGGGCAATGTGTACGAATCATGATGGTTGCACGCCGTGCGCACCAAAGACGTTGATTCTGCACGAGGAGACGCCATGAGGGATGCAGGTCCTGTCTCGCACCGTCTGGGGGCGCCGTCGTCCGCAGTCCCGAGTCCCGGTCGGTTGCGGCCGCCGGACCGGCTCCCCCGCCGCGGGCTCCCTGCGGCCCTGGTGGTCGCCGCTGTTGCAGTGTCGGTGTGTTCGCAGACCGCAGGGGCCGGACCGGGCCGGTCCTCCCCGGCCGGTCGGCCCCCTGTGATCGGTACGTCTCCGGTCGCGCTGCCGGAGACGTACCGTGATCCCTCCGCCCCCGTCGGCCCGAGGGTCGCCGACCTCCTGTCCCGGATGACCCTGGCCGAGAAGGTCGGCCAGATGACCCAGACCGAGCGGGAGAACGCCACGAACGTGCCGGATCTCGTGACAACGCTGGCTGTGGGCAGCGTGATGTCCGGCGCGGGTTCCGGGCCGTCCGAGAACACCCCTGCGGCCTGGGCCGACATGGTCGATGACTTCCAACGTCAGGCTCTGCGGACCCGGCTGGGGATTCCCGTTCTGTACGCCCTGGACTCCGCGCACGGCCACGCCAATCTTCGCGGGGCGACCGTCTTCCCCCACAACATCGGGCTGGGGGCCGCGTACGATCCGGACCTCCAGCGGCGGATCGGCCACATCACTGCCGAGGAGACCAGGGCCACCGGACCACAGTGGTCGTTCGACCCGTGCCTGTGTTCGGTCCAGGACGATCGGTGGGGACGCTCCTACGAGTCGTACAGCGAGGACCCGAACCGGGTCGTGGCCCTGGAAACCATCTACGACGGTCTGCAAGGCACGGGGGCAGAGAAATATGCCGCGGACCGGGTCCTGGCCACCGCGAAACACTTCGCCGGGGACGGCCTGACGCAGTTCGGGAGCAGCACCAACCCGGACGGTTACACGATCGACCAGGGCACGGCCATCACCGACCAGGCCGGTCTGTGGGAGAAAGCGATCAAGCAGTACCTACCGGCGGTGAGACGCTACGACGTCGGGACGATCATGCCGTCGTACTCGTCGGTGGATCTCACGGAGAACGGCATCGGCGACCCGATCAAGATGCATGCCAACCGTGACTTGCTCACGGGGGTTCTCAAACACCGTCTGGGGTTCGAGGGCTTCCTCATCAGCGACTGGGCCGCGATACGGTCCATCCCCGATCCGCAGGCCCCCGAAGAGACCGAGCTGACCGGGTACAAGGTGCGAACCGCCGTGAACGCCGGGATCGACATGGCCGGGGAACCGCACGCTGCCGACCGGTTCGTGAGGCTGCTCGCCGAGGAGGTCGAGGCGGGACGGGTACCGATGTCCCGGATCGACGACGCCGTCCGGCGGATCCTCACCGCCAAGTTCGAACTCGGCCTGTTCGAGCATCCCTTCACCGATCGCAGCCGCCTGGACCGGATCGGTTCCCCCGAACACCGGGCCGTGGCCCGCCGGGCCGTCGCCGAGTCCCAGGTCCTGCTGCGCAACGAGCACGGTGCGCTGCCGCTGCGACGCTCCGGGGAGATCTACGTGGCCGGTTCGGCGTCCGACGATCTCGGCCGTCAAGCCGGTGGATGGACCGTCACCTGGCAGGGCGACTCCGGCGACACCATCGAGGGCACCAGCATCCTGGAGGGGCTCCGGGCCCTCGCCCCCGACGCCCGGATCGTGCACAGCGTGGACGGCACAGCGCCGGTCGGAGAGGCACAGGTCGCCGTCGTCGCCGTCGGCGAGATGCCGTACGCCGAGGGCTACGGCGACGTCGGTGGGCCGGCGTGGCCCTGGTCCGAACACCCCCACCCGAGCCACACGATGACGCTCACCGACGAGGACGCCCGGACGGTCGAACGGGTCTGTTCGCAGGTCGAGACGTGCGTCGTCACCCTGATCTCCGGCCGGCCCCTCGTCCTGGAGCCGCGTACGTTCGCGGAGGTGGACGCTCTCGTCGCGTCCTGGCTGCCGGGCAGCGAAGGAGCGGGCCTCGCCGACGTCCTGTTCGGCGAACGACAGTTCACCGGGCGGCTGCCGGTGACCTGGCCGCGCTCGCTCGACCAGGAACCGATCAATGTGGGCGACGCCGACTACGACCCCTTGTTCCCCTACGGGTGGGGCCTGACGACCCGGGGCACGGCGACCGCCGGGACCGGGACGGACCGCACGATCGTTCAGAGGGCGTTCCGCACGGCTGACTCGACGGGATCACCGGCGAAGGCGGTTCACGCCCGCCGGATCGCCCTGGCCGAAGAGCGACTCGTGTTCGGTTCCCTGCCTTCCGAGGTCCGCGCCATGATCGGCCTCGGACCCCGGTGACCGGGGAGCCTGTCCGGACGGGGCAGCCCCTCGTTCGAACCAGTCCCGAGGTCCTGAGATGATCCCCCGCATGCGGCCTCGACGGTACCTTCGCCTCACCCTGCCGGCCCTGGTGGCCATTCCGGCTCTGACCTGGGTTCTCGTCGTTCGGAACAGTGACGACGCCCTTGCCCTCAATCCGGAGGGCACCTCCGCGACCACGGTCGCGACGACCAAGAACACCCTGTCCGGGCAGGACATCTCCTGGCCGCAGTGCACCACGAAGACGAGCAAGGGTCTGCCGATGCCGACGTCGGACCGAAAGTTCGTGGTGGTCGGCCTCACCAACGGCCGTGCTTTCACGACCAACCCGTGTCTGTCGGCCGAACTGGCCTGGCTGCGCAGCCACCATGCTCTGGGCGCCGCCTATGCGATGGCGAACTACCCCACGGCTTCCCACCTGAAGTCCTACGGTTCCTCGGGCCCGTGGAAGGGGACGACTCTCGACGCCAAACTGCGCAATGTCGGGTGGGCCGAGGCCGAGGCGGCCGTGAATCTCCTGCGGGCGAGGGGCTTCGCCTCCCCCACGGTGTGGATCGACGTCGAGGGTTCGAAACCTCAGCCCTGGAGCACCTCGACCCAGAACAACGCCTACGTGCTCTCGGGATTCATCAACGGGCTGCGCAACCGGGGCCACAAGGTCGGCATCTACAGCACCGTGACGGCCTGGAAGAAGATCGTCGGGACCGGGCACTTCTCGGTGCCCGAATGGCGCACCGTCGGGATGAACAAGACGGAGAAGGACCTGCTCACGGCCTGTACCGCGAGCCGGTCGATCCAGGGGGGAACCCCCGCGATCATCCAGCGGGGCAGCGCGACCGTCGACCACAACAGAACCTGCCCCGCGACCACCACACCGAAGATGATCGCCCAGTTCTTCCACCAGTACTGATCGGACAGTCTCCGGCGTCGTGAGTGTTTTCGCGAGAACCGGGTGGACGACGCCCGACCGCAGTGCGATGTGAATCACACCGAGTGTGCCTGGAATACCCTGGTCCGAGGTGTTTTGACACACCCGTACTACCTCTCGTCGAGCGCGCGAGCCCGGTCCCGGGCTCCGTCGTCGACGCCCGAGGTGAACGCGGGGAGGTCCCGTGGCGCTGTCAGGGGTAGCCCCGTCGTCGCGAAGTGCCGTCCGATCCAGGAGTGGTGCCCATGTTTGAGTCGAACGCTGCGTCCCCGCGCCTCCGTCCGAGGCTGCGACGAGGCCGCCGCCTCGGCCTCCTCTCCCTCGCCCTGGCGGGGGCGCTGGCCGGTGCGGCCCTGAACGCCGGGGCGCCGGCCGAGGCCGCGACCGTGACGATCACCAACCGCACCCAGTTCCGCGACACGGCGGGCAATGTCCTTCACGCCCACGGCGGCGGGATCATCAAGGTCGATTCGTACTACTACTGGTTCGGTGAGAGCCGGAACTCCGATTACTCCTTCCGCGCCGTGACCGTGTACCGGTCCACGGACCTGAAGAACTGGGAGTCCCGGGGCAACGCCCTGAGCCAGGGTTCGGCGTCAGAGCTGGCCTCGGCCAACATCGAAAGGCCGAAGGTCATCTACAACCGGTCGACCAAGCAGTACGTCATGTGGATGCACAAGGAGAACGGCAAGGACTACGGCGAGGCCCGCGCCGCCGTGGCCACGTCGAGCACGATCGAGGGCCCCTACAGCTACCGCGGGAGTTTCCGGCCCCTCAACCAGCACATGTCACGGGACATCACGGCCTTCGTCGACGACGACGGCACGGGATACATGATTTCCGCGGCCCGTGAGAACTACGACCTGCACGTGTACAAACTGACCGCCGACTACACGAACGTCGCCTCCTTGGCCCGTTCCTGGCCCGGCGACCACCGGGAGGCCCCGGCCCTGTTCAAACGCAACGGCGTGTACTTCATGGTGACCTCCGGGGCCACGGGCTGGGACCCGAACCAGCAGAAGTACTCCACGGCCACGAGCATCACCGGGTCGTGGAGCGCCTGGCAGAACGTGGGCGACTCCACGGCCTTCGGCTCGCAGACCACCTTCGTCCTGCCGGTCCAGGGCAGCCTGACCACCTCGTACCTGTACCTGGGAGACCGGTGGGGACCGGGCTTCGGCGGGGTCTACGCCGATTCCCAGTACGTGTGGCTGCCACTGCGTTTCCCCAGCAACACCACCCTGGCGATGGACAGCTCACCGCAGATCACCATCGATACGGCCACGGGCGAGGTGACAGGGGCCACGTCGTCGTACAGCACGGTGGTCAACCGGAACTCCGGCAAGTGCCTGGACGTCGTGAACGGCAGTTCTGAGAACAACGCCGAGATCATCCAGTACGCCTGCGGTACCGCGCACAACCAGCAGTGGAACGTGCAGGAGGCCGCCGCCGGGTACGTGAACCTCCAGGTTCGACACAGCGGCAAGTGCCTGGACGTCGTCAGCAGCTCCACCGCGGACAAGGCCAAGGTCATCCAGTACGCCTGCGGCAGCGGCACCAACCAGCAGTGGCAACTGCAGGACGCCGGGAACGGGTACCTGCGGGTGGTGGCCCGGCACAGCGGCAAGTGCCTGGCGGTGACCGACGCCTCCACCGCGAACAGTGCCCGCGTCGTGCAGGCCGTGTGCGACGGCAGCACCGCCCAGCAGTGGCAGCGGAAGACGGCCTGAAAGACCGCCCGTGGCGACGAGGGAACAGCTCGTCGCCACGGGTCTGTACACTCCCGCACTTGTGATCATTCAATCTGGAAGGCGACGTTCGGAACGGACCGTTCCCTCCCGTCTGTTGGCGGGAGCGTTCCTGACCTGTGTCGCGCTGGGGGCTTCCGCCTGCTCGGGCGGCTCGGACGACGGCGGACGGGACCCCGGGCAGCAGTCCCCGACAGCGTCGGACTCGACCGCCGCGAACCCTGTCGCGAACAAGAAGACCTCTGAACCCCTGCCGCCGAAGGATTCTCAGGCCATCTACGACGCCTGGAAGGCGTACAAGACCGCGATCCTGACCAAGAACGGTAAAGCCGCGGCGGACCTGGTGGCCGAGGACACCTTCGACTTCTACGAGGGCATCCGGGAGAAGTCCCTGGACACGAAGGCAGCCGAGTTGGAGGGGCTGTCGGCGTCGGAACAGCTTTCCGTTCTGGTCATGAGGATCCAGATCCCGGCGGCGACCCTGCGTTCCATCAACGGTCGTGAACTGTTCGTCCTGGGAACAAAGATGGGGATGACCGACGCCGAGGGCAGCAACAGGATTTCGGTCACCGATGCCACCATCGTGGGCACCTACGGTAGAGCGATCTATGTGCTGGACGGTGAGAAGACCAAGCTGAAAATGCACTTCAGATACGAGGACGGACGCTGGAAGGTCAAGCTCATGGACCTGATGAAGATCGCGAACATGGCTCTCATGGCCATGGCGACAGAAGCCGGGATGACCGTGGCCGAGCTGGCGGAACAGACGCTCATCGAACAGTACGGCCAGGCGAAGGCCAAGGCTGCCTACACCCCGCTGGGCAGGGGCTGACGCGCGTTCCCACCATCGGAGTGATCACCGGACGCCGCGGCGCAGCACGGCTCCGGTGAGCACCCCGATCGACAGCACGGCCGCCAGACACCCGGAGACGACCAGGGGCGTACTCCCGTCGGCGCCCCAGGCCAGGCCGGCCCAGATCCCGGCGACCAGGACCGCCATTCCGGTGATTCCCTGGAAGAGCCCCTGGCCGCTCCCCTGGACCGCTGCGGGCAGCAGGCCCGAGATCCAGGCTTTGCCCACGCCGTCGGTCAGGGCCGTGAAGGCGCCGTAACCGGCGAGGAGCAGCCAGGCCGTGGGGCGGTCCTCGGTGATCCCCAGACCGGTGTAGGCGACGGCGAAGACCGCCATCCCCGTGCCGAACACGACAGCGGGTGAGAAGCGGTCGGCGAGGGCTCCCGCGGGGTAGCTCAGCGCCGTGTACACGAGGTTGTAGCCGACGTAGGCCAGGACGATCTCGGTGACCCCGAAGCCGATCTCATGCAGCCGCAGGATCACCAGCGCGTCGGGGAAGTTGACCAGGCCGAACAGGCCGAGCAACAGGACGACCCGCCAGTACCGGGCGGGCAGCGGCGCGGGGCGTTCGCCCGTCTCCCCGACGGCGCCCGACAGCGGTGGGCCAGACCGGGGTGGGCCAGACCGGGGCGGGCCAGACAGCGGCGGGGCAGGCCGGGCAGGTCCCGGCTCCCGGATCGCCAGGACGAACAGGGCGCTGAGCACAGCGGGAACCACGGCGATCACCAGGAGCGGCCGCAGACGCTGATCCGCCAGGTGGTAGGCGCCCAGGCCCAGCAGCGGTCCGACGACGGCCCCCGCGGTGTCCATGGTCCGGTGGAAGCCGAAGGCCTTGCCGCGGTCCTCGGGCGGGACGTCCGTGGCGATCAGAGCGTCGCGGGGCGCTCCTCGTACGCCTTTGCCCAGACGGTCCACACATCGGCCGGCGAGGACCACCGGCCAGGCCCAGGCCACGGCGACGAACACCTTTCCCAGCGCGGCCAGGCCGTAGCCGACGGCGATCAGGGGACGGCGTCGGAAACGGTCGGACAGACGACCGGCGGCCATCGTGGCGAGCGAGGCCACGCCTCCCGCGATCCCCTCGACCGCTCCGACGACGGCTGCCGGGGCCCCCAGCGTCACGGTCAGAAAGATCGGCAAGATCGGGTACAGCAGTTCCGAAGCGGTGTCCTGCAGGAAGGAGACCACCGAGACGACCTTGAGGTTCCGCGTCAACCAGGGGCGTTTGCCCGGGGATTCCTTCACCGCG
>JAUPKJ010000079.1 GCA_030837505.1 Actinomycetota bacterium | reverse complement strand
TCGCCGTGGTCGAAGTTGACGCCGAAGGTCCTGCCGGTGGTCAGTTCGCGGCTGCGCAAGGGTGCTCCTCCTGGGGCGGGTCGGGGTCTACTGGGCGAATCGTCGTGCGATCGCCGGTCCGCCGGCTCCGGCCATGCTCGCGTTGCGCATGGCACCGGTGACGACCACCGGCTTCTCCGGCGGGCAGAGCAGGTCCAGGACGAACGACGTCTCCTCGATGGTGTCGGTGCCCTGGGTCACGACGACGCCGTCCACGTCCTGGAGCCCGATCTCACCGGCCAGGTCGAAGAGGTCCGCGAAGCCGAGGGAGGCGCCCGGCAGCTGGCGGAAGCTGTGCACCTGCACGGCGGCTCCGACCGCGTCGAGGCCGGGGACCGCGGCGATGAGGTCGTCCGCGGACAGGGTGGGGGTCACGGTCGCCCCGTCCTGGCTGGTCATCGCGATGGTGCCGCCGAGGGTGATGACAGCGACATGTCCGGCGGGGGACCTGCTCATCAGGGGGCGTCCTCTCATCCAGCGATGATCCCCAAGGCTAGCCGGTGAGCGACAGAGTGCCCACGTAAGCGCAGGCGGCGTCGACGCCGGCGGTGGAGGCAAGTCGGCTGCGCGGGTGGATGAGGCCGGCCGCGCCGGCCCGACCGAGGGCGGCGCAGCGCTGGACCAGCCAGGACCAGGGCAGGTCGAGGTAACTGGCCAGGGCACGGAGCCGCCCCTCTGAACTGGGGGCCTCGAGAAGAGAGCTCGCGCCGACCTCCTCGGCGACGCTGGTGAATTCCCGGACCACCGAGGCCCGCGAGGTGACGTCGACGTGCCACATGCCGTCGCCGCGAACCCAATTGGCGATGATCGCCTCCTGGTTCGGGGCAACGATGAAACCCTCGACGGCTTCGTACACTGGATCGTCGGTGACCTGCGCCCGAATTCCCAGAGACTCCATGAGCGCCACGGCCAGGAAGAACAGGATGCGCTCATAGCGGGGCGACGTGCGCACGACCGTCTCCGGGACGCAGAACGTGCGAGGTGTCTCCCCTCCCAAGGCTCCCGTCGTCGAGCGGAGATACGGATACTTGTGGTCGAAGATCAGCCAAGCGCTGGCCAGCAGCGCTCGCTCCGGTCGGGAGACGACGTCGCGCAGCCTCCGCTCGTCATCCACCGTGAGGACGGCGCGGCGCCGGATCACGTCAGCGGGGTGCACCTGCAGCAGCGCGTGAGACCCCAGCATCGAGCGACCGCCCGGCAGCAGCGCGGTCCAGTCCGCTCCCAGGTCCGGGAGAGACTGGGAGAGCCGTAGGGAACCTGGGCCTGGAACCCCTGCACCCTGAACGTATCGGCCGCCCTCGCCCGGCCCGGCCGTGTCCTCGGACTGGACCGGGCAACGGGAGAACTCATCGAGGCGCTGCGCACGGGATGGCGAGACCATACCCTCCCACCGGAAGATCCCGACCAACTCGCCCTGCCCCTCTAACATCCCCACGAAGGACACCGAGAATCGTGCAGCCTCTGGATACAGACACCACCCTCGCGGACCTGCAGCACTACGTCGCTGTCATGGAAGCCGAGCGCGGCTTCACCGACCACACCGTCATCGAGCAGGCCCTCCAGCTGGGTGAGGAGTTCGGAGAACTGTTCAAGGCCATCCGTAAGAAATCAGAACCTGGTCACCGCCACTGGGGCGATCATCGGCAGCGTCGACGAGGAAGTCGCCGACGTCCTGATCCACCTGTGTTCGATCGCGAACCGCCTCGACATCGACCTCGCCGACGCCCTGCGTCGTAAGGAAGCCCTGAACGAGACCCGTGCCTGGAGCTGACTCCACCCGAGGGCGGATCGAGACATCCCTGAAGAGGAACTGGCTCTGGTCATTCCAGGGCTGGGGGCATCCATTTCCACGCCCCGGCGTTCCAAATCCAGGTGGGTTGGATCTGATGCAGCAGCGGGTCCCAGAATCCGCGCAGCGCGTGGTATGCCTCCGTGAGTTCGGGAAACGGTGCACCGTACCCTGCGACGAAGCCGCGCCAAGCGCTGTTCCAGGACGACGGCGGATCGCTCAGTGCTGGAGGCCAGCTGGTCTGACGCATCGAGAACGTCGTACGACACGCCTCGCGCAGAATCCCGGCACAGGGCAACGCCAGCTGCTCGGCGATCAAGAGCATGTCGTACAGGTCCTTGGCGCGGGAGTTCTCCTGATGCCCGTAGTCCCGTGTGTAAGCATGCAGCTTCTCAGCCAGCTGCTGTTCCGGGCGGATCGCTGGAACGATCACCTCAGGAAGATCCGCGAAGTCGAACAGGTTCCGCAGAGCCAGGACTTCCACCGGACGCGGATCGTCCAGGACCACATTGACGTCCAGACGGATCCTCTCGAACAATCGGCCGGCCACACGCGCTTGCACGGCGAACCGGAAACCACCTTCAGGTCCTTCAGCCTGGATCGTGCGAGGCTCGCCAAGGAAGAACTCGAAGTGATCACCCAGGTCCACTGCCGCAGCCTGTTCAAGCCACAGGGTCAGCTCCCGGGTCCCCGCACGCCAAGTGGTGTCCGCATCCGCGGTGGCGCGCGCTCGTTCCCCGACCCGGGCAATCATCGCCAGGCCACCTTTGGTGTCCATTCAGGGGTGGTCGTGACCTGCGGGGTTTCGGGTTGGATCGTGTGACACGAGGGCGTGGTGCTTGATCGTCTGGCGGGATGGGCGATGATTGGGTTTTGTGTCTAGGATGCCCGAGTTGGAGCTGGTGGGGCGTCTTCGTGCTGCGAACACCCGGTTGCGGGAGTTGCTGGCGGTCAAGGAGTCCGAGCTGGCGGCGGTGCTGGCGGCGAAGGACCGGGAGACCGGCGAGCTGCGCGAGGCGTTGCGGGAGTTGACGTTGCGGGTCGCGGAGCTGGAGCGGCAGCGCGGTTCGGGTAGCGACGATTCGGGGACGCCGACGTCGAAGGAGTCGATCACGGCCAAGGGGCGCCGCAAGGCCGAACGGAAGGCGCGGGACACGGAGACGTCCTCGCGGGAGCGGTCGGCAGACCGGTCGAGGGGCGGGCAGCCGGGTCATCCGGGGAAAGGGCTGGTCCGCGATCCTGCGCCGCAGTACTGCGAGCACGTGGATCCGCCGACCGACTGCCGCGGCTGCGGGGCCGACCTGGCCGGGGCGGACGACGCGGGCACGGCCTGGTCGCAGTGCTGGGACGTGCGGGTGGTCCGGTGGCGGACTGAGTACCTGCTGCCCCGGCGCCGGTGCGCGTGCACGGTGGTGACCACGGCGCGCCCGCCGTCGGGCGGGCCGGTCAACGGGATCGGGTTCGGGCCGGTGCTGAACACCGCGGCGGTGGCGTTGACCGCGTTCGGGAACGTGCCCACCGAGCGGGCCGCGCAGCTGGTCGGGATGCTGACCGGCCAGGAGGTGTCGGCCGGGTTCGTGGACCGGGCAGGCGCCCGCCTCGCCGAACAGCTCACGGCGGCCGGGTTCGACGACGCCCTGCTGGCGGCGTTGCTGACCGAGCCGGTGCTGACCGCGGACGAGTCCCCGGTCGAGGTTCTCACCCCGACCCGGGACCCCGGCACCGGCCAGCCGGTCGGCGCCCCGCACGTACTGGTCCTGCGGACCCCCGACGAGCGGCTGGTCCGCCTTACCGCGTCCGACTCCCGTCGTCACGCCGACGTGGTCGCCTCGCTGCGGACCTTCACCGGCTCCCTGATCGTGGACGGGTTCACCGGCTACCAGAAACTCCTCCCCGCGGCGGGAGACCCCGGCGCCTGCCCGGACTACGCCGACACGGCCCGCGACCCGGCCGGCCAGGACGGCCCGGTCGGTGCGGTGACGGGCCGGCTCGCCGGGATCCAGCAGTGCTGCCAGCACGTCACCCGCCGCTGCCGGCAGGTCGTCAAGCTCGGCCCCGGCGGCCTGCAGTCCTGGGCCTCGAAGATCATCACCGTGTTGGGCGAGGCCCACACCATGGTCCAGGCCGCCGAGGCCGACGGCCGCACCAGCCTGGACCCCCGGGTCCTGGCCGGGCTGCGTGCCCGCTACGACGCCGCCGTCACCGTCGGCCTCACCCACAACCGGCACCGCGACTGGCCCAACGGCAACCACCCCGGCCACACCCTCGCGTCCTGGCTGGCCAAGCACGCCGACCAGGTCTGGCTGTTCACCACGAACTTCGCCGTCGACTGGACCTCCAACGCCGCCGAACGCGGCCTCAAACCCGCCAAGCGACACCAAGCCGTCTCCGGGTACTGGCAGACCCCCCAGACCCTCGCCCGATGGTGCCTGATCAACTCCTACCTCACCTCAGCCCGCAACCACGGACTGACCGCCCTGGACGCCATCACCCACGCCCTCACCGGCAACCCCTGGCTACCCACCCACGCTCTCGCCTGACCCCCTCACGGTCAACCCGTGAATGGACACCACCTTTGAGCGCCCAACGCTGCCCGCCCGTGGGATCTTCGTGTGCCAGACGAGCCAGGAAGCGCTGCATCGCGGCTTCTTTGCGCAACCGGTCCAGTGGTAGTCCGCCGGCTCGGGCACGCACCAGCAGACGACGTTCCAGCGCGGTACGCAGACCAGCAGGATCGCGATAGGAATTCGGTTTCATCAGGATTCTCCAGACGCAGGGAGCCGCACGCCCAGGGCACGACATACTCGGGTGCGGTCCCGGGAAAGCTCGGACACGGCCCTGCCCAGCCTGGCCCGGGTGGTCAGCCCCCGCGCCAGGGCCTCCTGGGTCGCCTCGCGAGCCAGGAAACCATCGGCATCCGCGGCGACGTCGCACAGGGTGCGTTCCACGCTGGTCACGGGAACCTCGTCCCAGATCCGTACCTCAGCGGGCGGCAGACCCACGCGGTGCACGAGGACGCCAGGACGGGCCCCGCGGAAAGACCCCGGCACGCTCACATGGATCATCGCGGGCATGGCCTGGCCCAGGTCGTAGACCGCCAGGGCACTGTCATGACTGATCGCACTGCCAGGACCGGCCCACAACGCCACCGCAATCAAGTCGGTGTGGGGGTGTAGAGGATACTGGTCCAACCGGTAGATCCCTTGCGTCACCCGCTCCAACACCCCAGTACCCACGTAATGACTCATCTGGCGATATGTCAGACCAGCCGCCAGTGCCTCCCCGGTCGTGAACAGGCCGCCATGAGCCGAGGCCAGGCTGTACAGGAGCCGATTCGTCACCAGAGACACAAGCGCACCTCACATCATTCGATCACCACGGACAGCCTGCACTGAACTTACGGTTTTCGTAAGTTTCATGCAACCTCAGTACGGCGCTCAGGGTCACGATACTTACGATTTTCGTATGTTCTGTGCTGCCCGACGCGGCATACGAGATGTGCTCTCCCGAGGACGGTGTCCAGCTCAGAAGTTCTGCCCGCCGAGGGTCACCGCAACATCAAGGTCGGCGTTCTGTCCTGGCGTGAAACGGAGGTCGGTGATCCGGTTGATGACCTGGGTCGTCAATGCGAGGGACTCACGGTCTCCCGCTCCGGCGAACCGATCCAGGTCGGCGGCCTCGGGCCAGGGCTGCCGGTGCACCGATCCCTCCTGCCACCATGACCAGACTTCCTCGGTCACGAACGGCAGGAACGGCGCGAACAGCCGCAGGAGGACGGACAATGTGCGCGCCAGGGTGACGCGGGCCGACTGTGCCGAGTGGTCCCCAACTGGTGGTAGGCCGCAGGTCGTTCGCGGTCCGCCGGCTCCGCCGTCCCCGGTCGCCTCCGCCGTCCCCGGTCACCCCTGCCGGTGCAGGTCACTGGGCAGGAGGAGCTGCAGGTCCTCCAGGGAGGGGTCGGGCAGGCGGCTGACGCGCCCGGCCTGTCTGGTGATCAACGAGTCCAACACCTTGCGGGCGAAGCGCCCGTTGCCCGAACGTTCGAACGCCGTTGCCGTGGCGAACAGTTCCAGCACGGCGGCCTGCGTGTCCATGGTGAGCTCGTAGCCAGAGGTCTGGGCGTGCTGCTCCAGGATCGTCACCATCTCCTCGGGCGTGTAGTCCACGAAGTGCACGGTGCGGGAGAACCTCGACCCCAGACCCGGGTAGCCGTCGAGGAACTGCTTCATCTCCTGCGGGTAGCCCGCCGCGATGACCACGACGTCGTCCCGGTGGTCCTCCATGAGTTTGGCGAGGGTGTCCACGGCCTCCCTGCCGAAGTCGCTCCCCGAACCTCCCGTCGGGGCCAGCGTGTACGCCTCGTCCACGAAGAGCACGCCGCCGCGAGCGCGGTCGAACACCTCGCGCGTGCGCTGCGCCGTCTGGCCCACGTACTCGGCGACCAGATCGGCCCGGCTCACCTCGACCAGTTGTCCGCCTCCGAGGACGCCGAGGGCGGCCAGCAGTTGCCCGTACAGGCGTGCGACTGTCGTCTTGCCCGTGCCGGGCGGTCCGGAGAACACGAGGTGTCGGCTCAGGGACGGCACCGGCAGGCCGGCCGCTGCGCGTCGCCGCGCGGTCCCCAGCAGGTTCGCCAGGTCGGTGACCTCCTGTTTGACGTCGTCCAGCCCCACCATGCCGTCCAGTTGGGTGAGGAGCTGGTCGAGATCGGGCCTTCCCCCGCCCGAGGAGCTCACGCCCGAGGACGGCGCTGTTCCCACGTCCTCGGGCAGCAGCCGGGTGAGTTCCGGTGCGGAAGCCGTTCGTACCTGGGCCAGGCGTTGGGCCTGCCGTCCGATCATTTCTTCGAAGACCTTGCGGGCCGTGCGTCCGTTGCCGAAGTTCGCGTCCCGCGGGATCCGTTCGAACAGGGTGGTGAGGGCTTGGCCCGTGCCGTAGTCGAGCGTGTAGCGGTGGCGGCGGCAGAAGCCCTCCACGATCGTCACCAGTTCGGCGACCGAATAGTTCCCGAACTCGATCGTCTTGGTGAACCGAGAGGCCAGGCCCGGGTTGGAGGACAGGAACTTGCGCATCTCGTGCGAGTACCCCGCTGCGATGACGACGATGTCGTCGCGGTGGTCCTCCATGAGTTTGACCAGGGTGTCGATGGCCTCCTGTCCGAAGTCCGCGCCTCCTCCGCTCTCGGCGGACAGCGAGTACGCCTCGTCGACGAACAGGACTCCGCCCAGGGCCGCCGTGAATTTCTCCGCCGTCTTGATGGCTGTGCCCCCGACGATCTGCGCCACGAGGTCTGCGCGCGCCACCTCCACCACGTGGCCCTTGCGCAGTGTTCCCAACGCTTTGAGGATCTGCGCGTACAGGCGTGCGATCGTGGTCTTGCCCGTGCCGGGGGGGCCGGCGAACACGAGGTGCCGGCTCATGGGCGGCGCGGGCAGCCCGGCGTCGCGTCGACGGCGGGCCAGTTGTTGCAGGTTGACGAGGGTCTGGACTTCTTGTTTGACGCCGTCCAGGCCCACCAGGGCCGCCAGCTCGTCCAGGAGGTCCTCGACGGTCGTGCCGCCCCCGGCCCCCGCACGGTCCCCGGCCCGTGGGCCGTCCCCGACCCTCCCGTCGCCCCGGGCGTCGGGCACGCGGCGGCCGTCGTCCACCACCTGTCCGGAGAGTTCAGTTGCCATGCCTGTCACGGGTTGTTCCCTTCCTGGGTGGACGATTTCCTGGACGTCATGGCGGTCTGGACCAGCACGCTTGCGCGGCGCCGGTCCACCAGCTGTGCGCGTCCCGGTGGCAGCCGCAGTGGTTTGGCCTCCCCCAGGAAGGCCCCTTCCTCCCGGTCGCACGAGAACAGCAGGGCCGGCGAGGCCAGTTCCCACAGTCTGCGCAGCACTTGGTCGAGCATCATGGCCCGTGAGGCCCCCGCCGTGTTCCGTGCCACGATCAGGTGCAGTCCGATCTCTCTGCCCTGCGGCAGGAGATCGCCCAGGGAACTCAGCGGGCTGTCCATGCCGTCCGTCAGCAGGTCGTAGTCGTCGATCACGACATACAGGTGCGGGCCCACCCACCAGTCCCGCCGGCTGATCCGCTCCGGGGGGATCTCGGGGCCGGGCAGCCGTCGGCGCAGGGCTTCTGCGGCCTCCGTGACCAGGTCCACGAGGGCCTGGTTCGTGACCGCGTATCCCACCTGGTTCTCCTTGGGGACGGCGTCGAACAGGTTGCGGCGGGGATCGGCCAGCAGGATCCGCGCGGATCCCGGCGAGTGGCGCTGCACGATCGACTCGACGATCACCCGCAGGAGACTGGTCTTGCCCGTCTCGTGTTCCCCGAAGACCATCGCGTGGGGGTTCTGGTCGAAGTCCAGGACCACGGGGAGCAGTGCCCGCTCGTCCAACCCGATCGGAACCTGCCAGGTGCCCTCCGGCTCCGGCAGCTCCGCCACGGACAACTGCGCGGGCAGCATCCGCACGGCGGGGGCCGTCGGCCCCGTCCAGGCCGAACCGATCTCCTTGACAAGCAGCCGGCCCGCGTCCGCGAGGTCCTCGGTGCTGCTGCGCCCGTCGATCCGGGGCAGGGCCGACAGGAAGTGCAGGCCCTCCCGCGTCAACCCGCGCCCGGGCACCGACGGCACGTTGGCGGCCTCCCGCATCCCCACCTCGGACTCCACCGGGTCCCCCAGGTGCAGCTCGAAACGGGTCCCCAACAGATCCCGCAGCCACGGACGGATCTCCGACCACCGTGAGGCGGTGATCACCAGGTGGATGCCGTAGTTGAGCCCGCGCGTGACGATGTCCGAGAACGAGGACTCCAGGTTCTCGAAGTCCTGCCGCATCGTCGACCACCCGTCCACGACGAGGAACACGTCGCCGAACCCGTCGTCGAACACCTCTCCCGCCCCTGGCTGCGGCCCGCCCTCGCGCAGCAGCCGCCGATAGGTGGCCATGGAATCGATGCCCCGCAGCGCGAACATTTGTTCCCGACGGGTCAGCAGATCCGACACCTCCGCGATCGTCCGTGTGACCCGCTCCCGATCCAACCGGCCGGTGGCCCCGCTGACATGCGGCAGCTCCGCCAACGACGACAAGGTCCCGCCGCCGAAGTCCAAACAGAAGAACTGCACCTCGCGCGGGGTATGGGTCAGGGCGAGAGCCGTGACGAGCGTGCGCACCAGGGTGCTCTTGCCGCTCTGCGGTCCGCCCCCGATCCCCACGTGCCCGCCCGCCCCCGTCAGATCCGCGAGCAACAAATCGCGACGCTGCTCCAGAGGGCGGTCGATCACCCCCACCGGAACCCGCAGCGTGCCCCGCCCCGGACCGGGCGCAACGGACAGCCCCACCCCCGGATGCTCCGCGACGGGCGGCAGCAGCTGGTCCAGGGACGGCGCCTCGTCCAGCGGCGGCAACCACACCCTGTGCGCGCGGGGACCGTGCCCGACCAGGGCCCGCACCACGACGTCGAGCAGGCGTTCGCCCTCCTCCTCGTCCCCCGGCGCCGTGATCCCGCCCGGCGGGGTCACCGGCACGCTCACCGGAGTGGACACCGGTACGTGCTCGGCCGTGAAGGGCGCCAGCGCCAGGCGGGCCACCGCCCGACGCTCCCCGCGGGCCACAGTCGGCATGGCCGCGGACACGTAGGCCGCCCGGAAACGGATCAGCGTCGTCGTGTCCGCGCGCAGGAAACCGTTGCCCGGCGCCGACGGCAACTCGTAGGCGTCGGGAACACCGATGACGCTGCGGCTCTCGGAGGCCGAGAACGTGCGCAGCCCGATCCGGTACGACAGGTGCGACTCCAACTGGTGCACCCGCCCCTCGTCAACGCGCTGCGAGGCGAGCAACAAATGCACCCCGAGACTGCGTCCCAAACGACCGATCATCACGAACAGGTCGATGAACTCCCGTTTCGTCGCCAGCAATTCGCTGAACTCGTCCACGACCACGAACAGCGTCGGCAGGGCCTCCAACGGCACGCCCTCGGCCCGGGCCTTCTCGTAGTCGCGCAGACAGGAGTGACCGGTCCGACGCAGCAGCTCCTGCCGCCGCAGCAACTCACCCTGCAACGCCTCCTGCATGCGGTCGACCAGCGGCAACTCGTCCGCCAGGTTGGTGATGGCCGCCGAAACGTGGGGCAGGTCCTCCAGCCCCAGGAACGTCGCGCCCCCCTTGAAGTCCACGAGCACGAAATTGAGGGTCTCCGAGGAATGCGTGACGGCCAGGGCCAGCACGAGAGTGCGCAGCAACTCGCTCTTGCCCGACCCCGTCGCCCCGATCAGCATTCCGTGGGGGCCCATACCTCCCTGGGCCGACTCCTTGATGTCGAGCTCCACCGGGATCCCCGAGGCCGACATGCCGATGGGAACGCGCAGCAGGTCCCAGCGCGAGCGCTGTGCCCGCACGACGTCCGGGTCGAAGGCCCTGGGGTCCCCGATGCCCAGCAACGCCGTGAGATCGAGATCCGTCGCCAGGGAGTTCCCGGCCTCCGAGGAGGAGCCCAGGCGGTAGGGGGACAGCTGCCGGGCCAGGGCCCGGGCCCGCACGGCACTGACGCCGTCCGGCGCGCACAGCCGGGCGACGGTCTCCTTGCCGTTCTCATCCGTGCCGATCATGTCGAGGTTCTCGGCGTCGACCCGCAGGCGCAGCGTGAGGGGATCGGCCGACCACCGCAGCGAGTCCGAGGCGTCCACCAGGACGGCGTTGCGAACGTTCCCGCACGCCAGGCGCGCCGTCAGCGGCACGGGGACGTCGTCCACGACGACCACGGTGTACGGCTCGTCCGGGCACGGCAGGGCCGGGTCGTCCATGCGCGGCCGGTCGTTGAACGACGCGCCCAGCAGTCGCTCCAGATCGGGGAAGGTTCCCACGATCAGGCGTTGCGCGCCCGCGCCGTCGCTGAGGTCCTGGTGCTGGGCGTGCGGGAGCCACTTGACCCATTCCCACCGCGCCCGGCGCTCGGGACTCGCGCACACGTACAGGCGCAGGTCGTCGGGGGAGTGGAAGGTGGCCAACTGGGCCAGGATCGCGCAGATCAGGTCACGCTGCGGGTCGGTGTCGGCCCCGTCCGCCTCTGCGCCGGAGCACGCGACAACACCCGCGGCACCGGACCCACCGTCGGCCTCCTCCTCGCACCGCGCCCGCACGAGCACGCGGGCGAACCCGCGCAACTGGATCGCGCTGGGCAGCCCGGGCACGAGCCAGTGCGCCTCCACGAAACGCCGCAGAGCCCGCGCGCACAGCGGCTCCAGGTCCTCCACGGGCTTGGTCTGCGGCGGAAGGATCGGGACCGCGAGCTGCTGGCCGCCGGTCCCCACCCGGATCTCACCGAAATCCAGGTCGGCCGGTCGCCGTTCCCACATGCGCGGGCTGCCGGCGACGGACCACAGCTCCGAGGGCGCCGGATGCGTCCACACCAGCGCCTTGGCCTGCTGCGCAGCCACCTTCGCTATCCGCTGACGCGACTGGGTCAGGTACCGCAGGTAGTCCCTGCGCTCACCGCGCAGACGACGCTTGCGCTCGCCGTTGCCCCTGCCCATGCTGCCCAGGACCATGCCGACCCCCGACAGCGCCATGAGGCCGCCGACGAGGTACGTCGTGGTCGCGGAGCCACCGGGTCGTGCGTAGAGGAAGACCATGGCCGAGGAACCGACCATCATCGGCAGGTACATGAGGGCCGAGGACAGGTCCGTTCCCGTGACCTCCGGCAGGCTGGGGGGCTCCTGGAGGCTGATCTCCCCGCGGGGCAGGGGCGGTCCGGGCCGACGGGCGGGCCGATGGAAATCCACCGTGGTCACCAGTACACCTACACCTCTCGAATTCGGTCCGGAACGGCATCGAGCCCTTGCGCACCATCGGGTGTGCCCGTGGGCGATGCGCGGAACTACTGGAATTGTGGCCCGGCTGGGACCGGGCTGACCTGGGCCCGCAGGCTCATGTTTTGCCGCCCTTCCAACGGCTAACCTGCCCGGGCGCCCGCCGAGGTCGGCGAGCGCGGAGCGATGGAGAGGATCGGGGACGCATGGGCGAGGAGCTCGGGACCGACCCCTGCCGGGTGACTGTGATCGGGCCGGCCAGGACCCTGGAACTGGCGATTCCGGCGAACCTGCCGCTGATCGACGTGCTCCCGGTGATGGTCGAACACCTCGGCGGGGAGGGCGATTCGTTCGCCCAGGCCGTCGCGGGCAGGGGAGTGGCACTGCAACGCCTCGGCGGGGAACCCCTGGACGAGGACCAGAGCGCGGAAGGACTCGGGCTGAGGGACGGCGACCTGCTGTGTCTGCGGCTGCGCGACAGCATGCTGCCGGCGTTCGCGTGCGACGACGTCATCGACGGGGTCGCGGCCAGACTGAGGCGCCGCGGCGATTCCTGGACGCCCGGCCTGACCCGCGGGGTGCTGCTCGCCCTGGCCGGGACGGCCTTCGCCGTGTCCCTGGTCGCGCTGTTGCCCGGTCCGGCGCCGGCTGCCAGGGCCATCAGCGCGCTGATTCTCGCCGTCGTGCTGCTGGGGGCCTCCTGCGGTGCCGGCCGGGGGCTGGGCGACCGCGGTGCGGGGGGACTGCTCGTCGGTGCGGCAACAGCGTTCGCAGCGCTGGCAGCCCACCTCCTGCCGCAGGCTGCGGCCGATCCGGGGACGACGGCCAGTGCTGACGTGCGGTTCACGGCTGCCGCTGCCGCTGCGTCGGCCGTGGGAATGCTCGGGGTGTGGGCAGCCGGCCTGCCGGGGGCCTGGAACCTCGCCGTCGGGATCACCGGAGTGGCGGCGTTGGCCGGTGGTCTGCTGTGCCAATGGTGGGACCTGGGCGCGGCCGGCGCGGCCTCCGTCGTGGTCACGGCGGTGCTCCTGCTCAGCCCGGCCCTGCCGTCCGCCGTGTTCCGTCTGGGGGGTCTGCGGCTGCCGGACCTGCCCCTCGGGCCGCAGGACATTCAGACGGACATCACGCCCTACCCCGACGGGCAGATCCGCGCCGGGGCGGACGCCGTGCGCGACCACCTGCTGGCAGCGCACGTCGCCGTGGGGATCGTCACCGGCGTGGCCCTGGTCCTGGTCTGTCGCGGTGACGAGTGGGCGACGACCGTGCTGGCCGTGCTCGGGTGCGGCCTGCTCCTGGCGCGTTTCCGCACCCTCGCCGATCGCCGTCAGCGCCTGGCCCTGCTCGTCCCGGCCGTCGTGGGCCTGGTGGCCCTGGCCCTGACGCTCGGGTGGGAGGCCTCCCCCCGGACGCGGGCCGTGACCCTGGCCCCGTACACGGCGGTGCTGGCGGTGGTGTTCCTCGCGGCGACCCGGCTGCGTCAGCCGCGGCGTCTGCGCCCGTACTGGGGGCGGGCTGCCCAGCTCGCCGAGTCGACCCTTGCCGTGGCCCTCGTCCCGGTCCTCGTGCAGGTGCTGGGCCTGTATGCGTGGGTCAGGGGGCTCGCCGGATGACGACGCAGACCCAGAAGGACCAGCTGCAGGCGCATTCCTTCCTGGTGAGCAGGTTGCGTTCGGCCCTGCTCAGCCACGACCCCGACGCCCTGGAGACCCCGACGCGCCGTTTCAGCGTCGGCGCGTTCGCCGGGGTCTGCATCGCAGCGCTCATCCTGGCGGGGATGGGGGTGTACGGGCTGCTCAGCCCTGGGGGGAACACTGCTTGGCGCAAGGCCGGGACCGTTCTGAGGGAGAAGGAGACCGGTACTCGTTACCTTTACGACGGCACTGTGCTGCGACCGGTGGCCAACTACGCCTCGGCCCGGTTGTTGGTCCGGTCCGGCGAGTCGATCATGTCGGTGTCCTCGAACTCCCTGCGCGGGGTCGGACACGGTCTGCCCGTGGGGATCCCCGGTGCGCCGGACACCCTTCCCGGAGCCTCCCGCCTGGGGACGACGCCCTGGGAGGTGTGTTCGGACGGCACCTCGACGGCCGTCCTGGTCGGTGCCACGGACACCGTCCGTGACCTCGGGCGGGACGTTGCCGTCCGTGTGGACGCCCCTGACCGGACCACGTATCTCGTGTGGCGCGGGCAGCGCCTGCGGGTCGCGGACCGGGCGGCGTCGGTGGCCCTGGGGATCGACCGGGCGGGCCGGACCCCGGTGACGAACACCTGGTTGAAAACCCTGAAACAGGGGCCGGAGCTGCGGGCACCCGTCGTGGCCCATCGGGGGGCCGCCGGTCCTGCCCTGGCCTCCTTCACGACCAGGGTGGGGCAGGTGCTGCGCGTGGAGGGAATGGCCGGTTCCGGCCCGGACTACCGGCTCGTCCTGCCCGGTGGGCTGGCCCCGGTCACGCCGATCGTCGCAGCGCTCGTGCTGACCGATCCGGGCAGTTCCGTGGCGTATGCGGGCAAGGCCGCCCACGAGGTGCGGGTGGACGCCGGCACGGTGGCCTCGTTGCCCTCGGCCGTGTTCACCGGATCGCCGGGCGCGTACCCGACCTCGCCGCCCCGTCTGGCCGACGCCGAGCAGGTGCGGGACGGGGCGCTGTGCGTAGCGCAGACCGGGGAGAAGCCCTCCGACGGGACCCTGGTGGGTCTGCGTGAAGTGACCTGGGAGGAGTCGTCCGTGGTCGTTCCGGGGGGCAGAGGTGCCCTCGTCCGGGAGGCCGGGGGTTCGAAACAGCTCCATGTGGTCACCGACTGGGGGACCCAGTACCCGATCGTCTCGGAGGAGGCCGCCGAACAGCTGGGGTACGACGCCTCGAAGGCCACGACCGTGTCGCGGAGCCTGCTGGCCCTGCTGCCCCCGGGCCCGGTCCTGGACCCGGCCGCTGCCGTCCGGGTAGTGCGATGAACCCGGGTAGTGCGCTGAACCCGGGTAGTGCGCTGAACCCGGGTAGTGCGCTGAGAAGCAGTGCGTTGAGAAGTAGTGCGTTGAGAAGTAGTGCGTTGAGAAGTAGTGCGTTGAGAACAGGATCCGGGCTCGGTATGGGTCCGGGGGCTCAGACGTCGTTCGGGTCCGTGGACTCAGGTCCCTGGGCCTTTCCGATCGGTTTTCGGGAGGCGGAAATTGGGCCTGTCGAACAGTCGTTTTTCTGACTACTTTGCAGGAACCGGTCGGCGCGTGATGCCGAACCGGAAATCCCCAGGGGAGCTCCGGCGCTCCGACGCGCCTCACACCGTGGGTGCCGACACCCGACGCCGGAGCCGCGAGGAAGGTTGTTCATGACTGACAGGCTGAAAGTCGATGCCGACGGACTGCGGACCGCGCGCAAGCAGTTCGAGGAGTACCTGACCACCGTCGAGCAGATCCAGAAGAGGGTCGACGGGGAGATCCGGGCCCTGGGAACCGGTTGGTACGGCGATGCGAGGGTCGCCTACGACCGGACCATCGACGGGTGGATCGGCGACTACGACCGCACGGTCAAGAAGCCGCTCACCGAACTCATGATGTGGTTCTCCAACACGATCACGACCCTGGAGAACGTGGAGCACGAGAACGCCAGGTGACCCGGGAGACGATGGTCCCGCACCTTCGCCACCGTGATTCGTACGCCCGTGACGGTCGCTTTCCGGCGGCCTTCCGTCCAGCAGGAGAAACCCATGGCATACAGCATCACCTACAGCGCCGTTCAGGATCTGGCGATGACCTTGAACAAGCAGACCACGGACCTCAACGGGATCGTCACCCAGATGCTGGGGACGGCCTCCAGGCTGTTCACCCAGTGGGAAGGTCAGTCGCAGGCCGCGTACACGCAGGCCCAGAAGGCGTGGTCCAGCCAGGCCCAGGTCATGTCCACGGACATGAACACGAACATCGCCCGCCTGAACACCATCGTGCAGAACTACCAGGACGCCGACGCGAGAGCGGCTCGGGGCTGAGGATCGACCGTGGCCAAGAAACTCACGGTCGACGCCGACAAGGTCAAGGCCTCGGCGAAGCTCTTCGAGAACCAGGCCCAGGAACTGGACAAGGTGTGGTCGACCCTGGCAGGTCTCCCCACGACGATGATGTTCGGGGAGTTCGAGGACGCGAAGGCCCTGGCCTCGACGGTCTCAGGCCTGATGAAGACCTACACCGATGGAACGATGGCCATGAAAACGGTCCACCATGACCTCTCGAAGGGTATGGAGACCGCAGCCCTCGTTCTCACCGATGCCGACAAGAAGAATGACATCACGGCGAAGGACTCGATCACTGATATCGGTTCCTGACGGTCGGCGGGAAGCCGGCGACGTAATGACGTGAGACCCGCACACGGATACCACCGTGGGCGGGAAGAACAGCAGGTCCCGCGACGCACACGGTTCCGGGACAGGTCGAGGAGGGGCTCCGCGTGTCCGGCGAGTACTGGGATTCATGGGATTGGCGTGCTGTCCAGAAGGCCCTTGTCGGGGACATCACGACGGACGGCTACACCCACGTCAACGAGGTCCGTAACGGTGACCCCTCCTCGACCCTCAACCTGACCAGTGGGCTGGCGTCCCTGGTGCTGGCTCTCAACTCGGCGTTGCTCAACGTCCGCGCGCAGAAGAAAGCCCTCATCGACAACGGGGTGTGGGCGGGGGACGCCGCCGACTCCTTCGAGACCCTGATGCGCAGGATGGACAAGACACTCCTGCACAACGGCGAACAGCTCGGCGGTAATCAGGGAGTCATCATGGCTCTCCTCAATGTCTATGTGGCGCACAAGAACGGCATCGAACGCGTGATCGAACTCAACTCCAAGGGTGCGACCCAGGCCAAGGAACGGTACGACCAGCAGCGCAAGAACTGGTACGACATCGTCGAAACCGGTGTCGTTCCCCCGATGCCGAAACAGCCCTGGTTCACCAACAGCAAGGGCGAGACCATCTACACGCCGTCGACCTACCCGGACATCGACGACAAAATGAGCGAAGAGGCGCGCGGCATCATGCGCGACGTCGTCTCGGTCTACCGGACCAAATCCGCCCTCCTGCGGACCGTGCAGCCGCAATCCTCACTCATGACGGTCTCACCGGTGACCCCGGAGTTCCCGGTGGACGGCGCGCCGACGAACCCGGGCAACCCCGCCGACCCCAATAATCCGGTGAAACCGGTGAACCCGGGGAACCCGGCCGGACCGCCGGTCTCTCCGGCGCTGCCCGTCAATCCCGGGAACCCTGCCGGTCCTCCGGGCTCCCCGAGCCCGGGGAGTCCGGTCAGTCCTGTCGGGCCGCCGGTGTCTCCCGTCATCCCCTCGAGTCCTGCGAGTCCGGGAAGTCCGGGGAATCCTGTCGGGCCGCCGGTGTCTCCCGTCTTCCCC
>JAUPKJ010000078.1 GCA_030837505.1 Actinomycetota bacterium | reverse complement strand
TGGTGCCGGAAGCTGATGGTCACTTCGATCGTGTGTCGCGTAACGACACACCTTGGTCGGGTGACCGGCCGGTTCTCGTAGGAGGGCAACAGTTCGCCGTCGAGCGGGCGGTCCCCTCACAGTCCGCCGACGGCGAGGCGGGCGAGTTGCTGCACGGTGGCGATCCCCGTCTTCCTGTTCGGGGAACCGCAGGTCAGGACGGCGAGCAGGACGGGATTCCCGTTCGCGGGCACGACCCGGCCGATCGAGTGGACGGTCCACAGGCCGTCGTCCGTCGCGCTGGCGAGCCATCCGTTCTTCAGCGCCGCGGCCTTGGTGTCGGCGGCGATCGCGCTGACCCCCCACCGTTGGTCCGCCACGACGTCGCGCATGAGGTCCAGGGCGTAGGACCGCCTGGCCCTGGTGAGGGAACTCGTCGAGCCGGCCAGGACCCGCAGCAGTCGGAGCTGGTCGGAGGCCGTGGTTCGGGTGTGTCCCCAGTATCCGCCGGTGCCCGCGTGGGTGCCGGTGAGCCCGAGACGCGCGTTGACGCGGTTCAGGCCCCGGGCCCCTCCGATCGTGTTCCACAAGGTCGAGGCCGCGTCGTTGTCGCTGCGGGTGATCATCGAACGGGTCAGGGACTTCTCGGACCGGGTCAGGGAACGCCCGTCCTTCTGCGCGGCGAACAACAGAGCGATCAGGATGTCGACCTTGACGATGCTGGCGGTGATGAACTCCCGCGTTCCCCGGTAGGTGACGCTGTGCGCGGTGACCAGGTCCAAGGCGGCCACGGACCCCTTGCCCGGACGGTCGGTCAGGTACTCCTTGATCGAGGAAGTCGTCCGACGGGCCGCGGCCGTGCTCGTGGGGCTCGGGGACGGTGTCGTGTGCGGAACACTCGCGGTCAGCAGCTCCGTGGAAGCGCTGGAGGTCGCGGCAGGGACGGCCGATTCCCTCCGTCCGGCCGACGGCAGACCGCCCCGCCGGGCGGCGCCCGCCGCGGTCACGGCGGCCGCACCACCCATCAGCAGGAATACTCGTCGACTCGTCGGAGGCACCATGACGAACCATTCCGTCGGAGAGCACTGCGAAGAACCTCGTCAGAGGCTGGAGAACTCCGGGGACCACCGACCGCGAGAAGGGCATCTCCGGATGTTCCGAACAGAAAGCCCAATTGGACAAGAATGGTAGGTGCTTTTTCTCCGCTTCGGGGACAAAGTCAGGGATTGAAGCGGTAGCCCATACCGGGTTCTGTCATGAGGTGCTGCGGACGGGTGGGATCGTCCTCGAGCTTGCGGCGCAACTGGGCCATGAACTGACGCAGGTACTGGGTCTCCTCCAGGTAGGTGGGTCCCCAGACGTGTTGCAGCAGGTGTCGTTGGCTGACGAGCTTGCCGGGGTTGCGAGCCAGAATGTCCAGCAGTTGCCACTCGGTACGTGTCAGATGCACCGAGACGGTGGGGTCGTCGACCCGTCGGACCGTGCGAGTACTCAGTTCGATGTCGTAGTGGCCGATGCGCACCGTGAGGTCCGTTTCCGCGGGGGTCGCGCGACGGGTGATTGCACGGATACGGGCGAACAGTTCGCCGATGTCGAAAGGCTTGGTGACATAGTCGTCGGCGCCGGCGTCCAGGGCATCGATCTTGTCGTGGCTCCCGACACGGCCGGACAGGACCAGGATCGGGACAGGTGTCCAGGTGCGCAGGACACGGATGACCTGGACGCCGTCCAGGTCGGGCAGGCCCAGGTCCAGGACGATCAGGTCGGGGTGGTCCCGGTTCGCGGACGACAGGGCCGCCGTTCCGTCCGCGGCCGTCACCACCTCGTACTGGCGGGCGAGCAGGTTGATCTTCAGCGCGCGCAGGATCTGGGGTTCGTCGTCGACGACGAGAACGCGGATCACGGCGGGAATTCCTGGTCGGCCTGCGCAGGCCCGCCGCCCTCCTTCAGAGGCGTCCCATGATGGGCTACTGCGGGTAGCCGCAGGGTCATGGTCAAGCCACCACCCGGTGTGGTCTCGGGTTCCAGGCTGCCACCCATCACCTCGGCCAAACCGCGCGAGAGGGCGAGGCCCAGGCCGATCCCGTCGTCGGTGCCACTGTCACCCAGGCGTTGGAAGGGAAGAAAGACCTGGTCCCGCAGGCCGGCCGGGATTCCGGGGCCGTGATCGATGATGCGGATCTCGACACTGTCGCTGAGTTCGCTGGCCGTGACCATGGGCGGGTAGCCGCGGGGACTGTAGCGGAGGGCGTTGGACAGGAGGTTGGCCAGGATCCTCTCCAACAGCGCTGGGTCCACCTGGATGTCGGCGACGTGGTGCGGGACCTGCGCGACGATGGGACACCCCGGGGGGCCCAGATCGTCCAGGGCCTTGGCAATGGCGTCGGCCACGCTGATGGTCCGGGGGGACATCCCCAGCGCCCCGGCCTGGAGACGGCTCATGTCCAGCAGGTTCTCCACGAGGCGGACCAGGCGTTCGAGGGATTCGTCGGCCGTGGCCAGCAGCTCGTCCCGGTCGTGTTCATCGAAGGTGACGTCCTTGCTGCACAGGCTGGTGATGGCGGCCTTGGCCGAGGCCAGCGGGGAACGCAGATCGTGACTGACCGCGGACAGCAGAGCGGTGCGCATCTTGTCGGCGGCCGTGAGCGGAGCCAGCGCCGCGGCCTGGGTGGCCAGGCACTCCTGGTGCCAGGCCGCGCTGGCCTGGGCAGCGAAGGCCTCGACCAGTCGTTGGTCGGCTGCCTGCAGAGGGTGCCCGCGCAGGACCAGGGCGATGGTCTCGTCCACGGGGATGTCGACGTCCCCCTCGGAGGGCACGGTGCAGGGGCGGTCCCCGACGGCGGCCACGAGCCGCCAGGCGTCAGGGTCGCAGCGATCGTCGGGACCCGGGGGAACCTCCTGACGACGCTCCAACAGGCTCACACCGGTGAAGGCGAACGTCTCGCGGAGTTGGTCGAGCAGGGCGGTCAGAGGCCGGGCCCCCCGTACGACGCTGCCGGCGAGGGTGGACAGGGTCTCGGCCTCGGCGCGGGCCCGGGCAGCTTGACGGGTGGTGCGCGCGGCCCGGTCCACCGTCAACGAGACCGCCGTGGCCACGGTGAGGAAGACGACCAGGGCCAGGAGGTTCTCGCGTTCTGCCACGGTCCACAGGTGCAGGGGCGGGGTGAAATAGTAGTTGAGCAGCAGGAAGGCGGCCACCGCAGCGACCAGCGCCGGGCCGAGGCCGCCCACCAGCGCTGTGAGTACGACCCAGACCAGGAACAGCAGGATGTCGCTGGGCAACGACAAGTTGTCACGCTGCTGGGTCAGGGCGAGGGTGAGCAGAGCTGGACCGATCACGGCCAGGGCGAGGCCGGCGGTGCGGCGGGGTCGGCTCAGGGCCGAGGCCCCGGCACGCCAGGTCCGGCGGCGCCGGGAGCCCTCGTGGGTGACCAGGTGCACGTCGATGGGCCCGGACTCGCGGGTGGTGACGGTGCTGACGCTGGGGTCCAGGAGGTAGGCCAGGCGGCCTCTGCGGCTGACGCCCAGGACGAGCTGGGTGGCGTTCACCCCCCGCGCGAAGTCCAGCAGCGCTGTGGGGATGTCGGCGCCCACGACCTGGTGGTAGGTGCCGCCCAGCCCCTCCACGAGAGTGCGTTGCCGCGCCAGGTGCGCGGGGTTGGCGTTGACCAGGCCGTCGTTGCGGGCCACGTGCACGGCGAGCAGGGCGGTTCTCTTGGTGCGTTCGGCGAAGCGGGCGGCGCGGCGGATGAGGGTGTCGCCCTCGGGACCACCGGACAGGGCCACGACGACGCGTTCCCTGGCCTCCCAGGTGGCGGAGATGCCGTGCTCGGCGCGGTAGCGGTCCAGTTGGTCATCGACCTTGTCGGCCAGCCACAGGAGGGCCAGCTCACGAAGCGCCGTCAGGTTGCCCACGCGGAAGTAGTTGCCCAGCGCGGCGTCTATCTTCTCCGGGGCGTAGACGTTGCCGTGGGCCATGCGACGGCGCAGGGCCTCGGGGGTCATGTCGACCAGTTCGATCTGCCCGGCGCGGCGCACCACCGCGTCCGGGACGGTCTCGCGCTGGGTGACGCCGGTGATCTGGGCGACGACGTCGTTGATGGATTCCAGGTGCTGGATGTTCAGGGTTGTGATCACGTCGATGCCCGCGTTCAGGAGGACCTCCACGTCCTGCCAACGCTTGGTGTGCCGGGAGCCCGGGACATTGGTGTGCGCGAGTTCGTCGACCAGGACCACCTGAGGACGACGCGCCAGGACCGCGTCCAGGTCCATCTCCTCGAAGGTCACGCCCCGGTAGGTGATCTCCCGACGGGGCACGACCTCCAATCCCTCGACACGTTCGAGGGTCCGGTTCCGGCCGTGGCATTCGACATAGCCGATGACCACATCGGTGCCTCTGCCGACACGGCGATGGCCCTCGTCGAGCATGTGGAAGGTCTTGCCCACGCCAGGTGCGGCCCCCAGATAGACGCGCAGCTGGCCGGTGGACATCTCGTTCCCTTCCGGGGATCCCCCCGACACTGAAAATCGTGTTCCCGGCAGGGGCACCACCCCACCGGTCGGTCGGTTCACCCAGCCCTGCAGGGGATAACTGGCCCCGCACGGGATGGCCGGCCCTGCACGGGATGGCTAGTCCCGCACGGGATGGTGCCGGTCCAGGTCGAGGTTCACCGCCAGGACGTCCACGGTCGACTCACCCAGGA
>JAUPKJ010000077.1 GCA_030837505.1 Actinomycetota bacterium | reverse complement strand
GGCGACTATTGCACGGGTACCAACGACGGCGCTCAGAGCAAGGGTTTCTGCAGGGAGGGGTCGTGGGTGGCCGACCAGTACAACGGCGCGACCCTCGACATGCTCGTCGCGGACAGCTGCGGCGACGACAACGCCTGGTGCCGGGACGATCCCTATCACCTGGACTTCAACAGGCAATCGATCAACAGGTTCGCGCTGGACGGGAAACCTGTGGGCGACCTGGACCCCGAGCACTGGAACAATCGCAAGATCAGTTGGAACTACATCGAGGCCCCCGGGTACAGCGGCGACATCGAGATCGGATTCCTCCAGGGCGCCCAGAGCTGGTGGTCGGCCATTTCGATCGGACACCTGAACAACGGGATCCACGGTGTGGAGTACTACGCGGAGGGCGCTTGGGGTCAGGCCGAGATGGACGCCGACATGGGACAGGCGTACGTCATCAAGCCTCTTCAACCGGGTGGTGACACGTACCGGATCCGGGTGCGTGATGTGAAGGACGAACTGGTCAACGACGGACGGGTGTACGGGTTCTCCTTGCCCGAGAAGTGCGACCCGCACTGCACCCCGGCCTACACGAAGATCGACTATTGGACCGCCACGGACCCGACCGGTCCGGGTCCGACCCCCACCGGTGTTCCCGGCACCTGTACCGCGAAGCTGCGGGTCACCGACAGCTGGCACGACGGTTACCAGGCGGAGGTCGACGTGACCGCGGGAGCGAAGAAGATCTCGGCCTGGAACGTCGGCTGGAAGCTCGCCGCCGGGCAGGGCATCGGGGACACCTGGGGAGGCGTCTTCACCCAGGGCACGGACGGCACCGTCACGGTGAAGAACGCCGTGTACAACGGGATGCTGTCGGCCGGCGGTTCGACCTCGTTCGGGTTCACGGGCACGGGTACGGATTCCCCCGGCAGTCCGGAACTCACCTGCGCAGTCGGTTGACCCGGGGATCAGAACGCCGCCCGCCCGACGGTGTCGGGGCGGGCGGCGGTTCCACGGTGGTCAGCTTCGGGCGGTCGCGAATCTCTGGCGGACATCGGCCCAGTTCACGATGTCCCACAGGTGGGTGACGTAGTCCGGGCGCACGTTGCGGTACTGCAAGTAGTAGGCGTGTTCCCAGGCGTCGAAGACCAACAGGGGAGTGGTCCCCATCCCGACGTTGCCGTGGTGGTCGTAGACCTGTTCGACGATGAGTCGACCGGCCAGGGGCTCCCAGGCCAGGACGCCCCAGCCGGATCCCTGGACCGAGACGGTCGCGGCCGTCAGCTGGCCCTTGAAGGCGTCGAAGGAACCGAAGTGCTCGTCGATGGCGGCGGCCAGTTCGCCGTCGGGAAGGTCACCGCCGTCGGGGGAGAGATTGTTCCAGAAGATGCTGTGCAGGACGTGGCCGGACAGGTTGAAGGCCAGGGTCTTCTCCAGGCCGACGAGCGTTCCGAACTGTCCGGTCTCGCGTGCCTGTGCGATTTGTTCGGAGGTGCTGTTGGCCCCCGCGACGTAGGCGGCGTGGTGCTTGCCGTGGTGCAGTTCGAGGATCTGGCCACTGATCGCCGGTTCGAGGGCCGAGTAGTCGTACGGCAGATCGGGCAGGGTGTAGGGAGCCACGGGACCTCCTGTGAGCGGGAAGAGGGACGGTGCCGGTGCGCAGGCCGACCGCGTGGTGTGCCTGTGCCGGGGGACCATCCACCGCGAGCGTGCCGGTGAACTGGTCACCGCACCTGCGTCGGTGAGCTGGTCACCGAACGGGGCACGTGGACCGCCCTCCCGGTACGTGCTGGACAGGACACCGTCCGTTCCGGAACCGGACGGGTCTTCGCCCACAGTAGTGCGACCCGTTCGTTCTTGCCCGTCGGCGGGCCGCTCGCGCACGGACTGCCCGGTACCGTCGTGCCCGGCTTCGGCACCGGACCGGACGCCAGTAGCATCGGGGACGACCACGCCGTCGTCCGCGGCCGGACGCCGTGGACTGGAAGGAACCTCCGCCCCTCGTGCGGTGTTCCTCGGGGACGAGAACGCCCGCCGGAAGGTGCAGGGGCGGCAGACGGCGAGTCACGGGTGGGCCGACGGAGGAACCGCGTGGCGCAGACGCAGGGCAACGTTCCTCCGGGGACGGGCAACACGGGCGGCACCCCCTCGGGGGACCCGAGCCCGGCCTCCGACGGGCTGCCCCCGGGGCAGGACGGGCTGCCCCCGGGACAGACCTGGCGTTCCGAACTGCCGGTCATGCACTACGGGCCCGTTCCGAAGGTCAAGGACCCCGACAAGTGGCTCCTGTGGTTCTGGGGGTGGAGCGCGGTCGGACCCGGGACCGACCGCGAACTCGACCTGCACCACGCCCGTACCCTGACCCTGGCCGACATCCGTTCCCTGAAGCAGACTCGGCTCGTCTCCGACCTGCACTGCGGCCAGAAGTGGAGCGTCAAGGGCACCTCGTGGCAGGGAGTGTTGGCCCGCGACATCGTCGAACGCTTCCCCCCGGGCGAGGGCGTCCAGAACGTCATGGTCTTCGCCGAGTACGGGTACAGCGCCACCGTCCGGTTGGAGGACCTGACCTCCTCGGAGGCCCTCCTGGCCACGCACCTGGACGGCGAACCCCTCACCCCCGAGCACGGTTTTCCCATCAGGCTGATCCTTCCGCACCTGTACAGCTGGAAGGGACCCAAGTGGTTGCGCGGATGGGAATACCTGCGTGACCCCCGACGGGGCTTCTGGGAAGAACGCGGTTACCACATCACCGGGGACCCCTGGCACGAGGAGCGGTACTCCTACCAGGAGGTCTGAGTCGTTCCGGGAAGGTGCCCCCGCGTGGGACCGGCCGGGTGACGTCGTTCACGGGCCCCGGGCCGGGGGACATACACTGGTCGTGACGACACCGGGAGCCCCTGCTCACAGCAGAAGCACCGGTGATCTTGCGGCGGTGGGGCTCGCCGTTCCGTACGCCTGACGGGCGTCTGCGGGCAACCGCGGCTGTGTCGCCGCCAACAGTCCCTCCGGACCAGCAGCCGTGCGCTCGGAGGGTTCCAAGGTGTCTGAAACAGCGGTGTCGGAAACATCACACTGGCGGGCCGAGGCGCCGGTGATCGCCGCGATCTCCGCCGGTGGAGCGCTCGGTGCGGTGGCGCGCTACGGGATCACCGAGGGGATCGGTCACTCGCCCGGTGCCTTCGCCTGGGCGACCCTCATCGTCAACGTCGTCGGATGTCTGCTGATCGGTGTCCTCATGGGGGTCATCGCACGGGTCGGTGTCGGGCGCCTGGTGCGCCCCTTCCTCGGG
>JAUPKJ010000076.1 GCA_030837505.1 Actinomycetota bacterium | reverse complement strand
AGTAGTGGAGCCAGGCGTCGGCGACGGCTGCTTCGTCGGAGTTGGCGGCGACGGCGCGGCCCATGATGGCGCCGGTCTGCATGCCGTCGCGGCTCTTGGGCAGGGCTTTCCTCTGCTCTGCGCTGGTCCCGTAGGAGGTCATGATCGGGGTCGGGGTCGCACTGTCACTGACGCTGGGGGACGCGGTGTCCGAAGGGACCGGGTCCGCGCCACTACTGGAACCCGAACAACCGGCCAACAGGACCCCGGCGGCCACGAATCCGACCAGACCCGCTGTTCCTCGGCCCCGGGCCCGACCGAAAGGCGAAGCCCCCGGAAATGATAGAACCATACAATGGGTCTTGATCTGAGCATTCGACATGGAACAACCCCCAAGTAATCGATTCTAGGACTTTCTCGTATCTTCCGATGGCTCCGTGCATCGGGCCGATGGACTCTACTCGAACAGGCCCCGCCCCCCACTCTGACTCACGGCGCAGGGTCCACGGAGTCCGGAGACTCCGAGGGCAGGGTCCAGCCCTCGGTCGTGGTGTGGGTCTTCGCCCACGCCTTGCACGACGGCGTGTACGGGAGGTTCGCCGGATCAGCGGCCAGGGGGTTGTAGTCGGTGACCTTCCACCGCTGGCCATCGGGGTAGTGCTTCAGCAATGACACCGTCGCCGTGTCGACGGCGACACCATTATCGCTTCTGAACCCGGGCCCCAAGCGCTGTCGTCCCGCCGCTGGCGGACGAGCCACGATCAACCGCAGAACCCCGCTCCGGGACAACCACGAGGACCGCGTGTCAGCCCGACGGACAGGGACCGGGGCCCGCAGGCCCCCGGCCAGGAACCACGAACAGCGCGGGGCCGCTCCGGTCCCACGACCACGACGTCGCCCTCACGAGCCCCCGGAGGGACACCCGGTCCTTGGGCCCGTACAAGCAGGCCGTGCTGGTATTGCGGTGGTTCCTGGACGACGCCCCGGCTCAAGCCTCCGGTGCATTGTCCGAAAGACTGAACTGGCCCGCCCTGAGCAGCGCAAGCATGGGGGATTCGACCCGGAGTTTGGCCACTGACTGGTGGAGCGCTTCCCTGAGATAGGGATAAATGACCATGATGCCTACGCGCCTGGCGAACTCCATCTGAAGCTCTTCGGAAGGGCTGAGGGAGGGGTCACTCAGGGAGAACAGCGCTGAGGCATCGACCGTCGCCTCCGCCTCCGGCCCCGTCATGTCGAGCCGTGCACGTATCTCCAGCGTGCCGTCCACCACTCTTGACATGAGCTGCACCTCATGGTGCGCGGCGTTGCTGTCCTGGTCTCCTCCCTCGGGGGCTGGAGGGACGCTGCTGGCAGGTTGAGTCCGACGTACGCTTATCTCATAATAAATGATGTCATTCAGCGTGCAGGCGTCTGTGAATGATTCCAGGCTGAGCAAATCGCCCCGGGCGCAGGATTCACTGGCATTCATGCCTTCACCGATCGGGTGGTTGGGACGGAAGAACTTACTCGGACGGTTCTTCCGGACCAGTCCCCGTACGTTGCGACCGTGGGCGGCGTCACTGTTTGCTCAACAGGAATCGATGCGGGTGCCCTGTTCCAGATCGCACTGTGTGTAATCCAGTAGTTCACTTCGATATAGTCGATCCGATCAGGATGGTTCATTCCATCATCAAGATCATGTGTCTGGAGCCAGCGGTTCACCTCGCTCCACAGCCAAAGCCCGCCGGCTGCGTGAGTGAAGGGCTGGGGGAAAGTCGTGCCCTGGCGTTCACCGCGGATCCAATTTCCCACGGCCTGCGGTGTCACTTCTGCACGCTCGGCGATCATGGTGCGACTGACGAGGTCCTCGGAGAAGCGGCGTACGCAGATCCCCAGGGACCTGAGTCTGGCTATCGTTGTCTTTGCTGCCACCTGAGCCGTGGGTCCCTCAGCGGTAACGCTCACCAGGACGTCGTCGCCATGGTGCCCCACGACCGCATCCCAGTCGCAGCACAAGATGTCTTCGAGATCCTCCGGGATCGGGTCAACCTGGAGGATCAGTTCAAAGCTGGTCATCTCCGCGCCTCCCTTGAGGTCGTGCTGCCACTCTGCCCCGTCGACTCGGCTGTTGTCAAACTGAAACAGGCAAGCTCACGGGCGTATTCCAGGGCGAGACGGGCCAGGTATCAAATCATGACGTTCGGGGCAGTGAGCTGCCTGTCTCTTGATCTTGACTGCATGCGAGTGATCGTTCTGTGGTGTCCCATTGACTCGGATGATCGACTCCCCGCAAGGGCAGTACAGGGCGAACTTGTGTCCTTCCCGACGGACTCGCCACCCCCGGGCCAGCAGTTCCACGACCACGGTTCCGACCTTCGGCTTGCACTCCCTCATGATCACCCGAGGATTGGTGATCCAGTCGCCCGACACCGCGCCCCCTGTCTCTCGTCGGCCTCGATGGCATGGATTCTCAGCGAGTCGCTTTTTGATCATGAGCGAGATGCTGGACGGGCTTCCCTTTCACCCCGCGCGAGGTGTACCTCGTCAATGCTAACGGGGCTTCGTCCCCGGCCCGACCAGTCGTGTCGAGGGGCTGGGTCGATGTGGAGGGCTCCGGTCGGAGCGTGACGGTGACGCGATGTGTCCTGGTATGGACCGCGCGGGGTGTGATCGGGTCCTGGCAGGGACCACCCTGGCCGGGCTACCCGCCACCTGACTGGACCAACTCGCCGCCGGCGGCCGACTCCTGGCCGGGGTCCGGATCCACGAACTGCCCCACTCCTACGCCGTGGTCCTGCTGGTCCTCGACGAACGACGACAGCCGACCTCATGCACCGTGCTGGCCGGCGGCTACACCCCGGCCCACACCAGCACCACCCCCGCCCCCCGAGCCCTCCCGGGCACCGACGCCGCCCCCGACGCCGACGGGTACGTCCCCGACCCGGTCGGATCACCGGAGCCGGGCGAGGGCCGGATCGGGGACCTGCGCTGCTGGCTGCTGGCCGACCGAGCACCCGAAGGAACAGCCCTGGTGGAGGCCGACGTCGTCGAGGACGGCCGCGAGGTCGTGGGACTGGGGCTGGTCGACGTCGATGGTTGTGCCGCGGTCCTCACCACGGCCTGCCTGCACACCACGCGCACCGGGTCGGCCGCGGACACCGCCCTGCGAGACCTCGTGGCCGGCTGGCAGGACCACGGACGCCCCCGCACCTCGAACCTGGCCGCCAGCCTCGTCCCCGACGGGGACCGTCGGCAAGTCCGGCTGGAACGCCGCCTCACCACCGCCCGGTGACGCCCTCGCCCAGCCGGCACGGACCGGTGTCGGTCGCCCCTCAGGTCTCACCTCATCGCCGGTCGGTCGGGTGATCTGTCGGCGTCGGGGACCTGCCCGCTGCAAGCTCTGTGAGCAGTGAAGGCACCTCGGGAGGGACGCAGAAATAGGACGCCTTGAGCCCGTCCGGATACCGCGCTTCGAACAGCGGAGACACCCCCGAGGGAACCACGCCCTCTGCCTGCAGTGCTTCTGTCAGTCGACGAAACGGCTTCGTGAACCCCCGTAGCATCCGGTCATCGGAGTAACCCGCCAATTCGTAGATCTGTTCACGGTCGACCTTGCCGCCGTGTTCCAGCGTGGCGAACCTCAGAGCAGAGGCCTGCGCGGGAGCCTCGCAGTCCAAACGCTCCAGCACCGCCGAGAGCGCCCCGAGGGTCCATGGTTCCGGAGGCGTCTCGACCTCGGTCTCGACTGTCCGGCCCGCATCCACGGAGGACTCCTGGTCGACCTCCACTTGCAGGATCGACGCCCGGGTGAGCAGGGCCGCCGGCCGCATCAGGAAGAAACGCCGTCCGGACAGCTGGTGGTATTCCAGGACCAGCTCCGGCCGTGGCCCGATGAACTCGGACTGCTGCCGCCACCACCAGTCCTCCTTCTCGTCCCGTGTGACCAGGATCAAGTCGCTGTCGTGTTCCTTCGCGTAGCGGGTGGCTTGGTACCACACCAGGTAGTCCCCTGCCCCGCCCTCGGGAGAGTCCCCGTTGCCCTTGTCCGCGTCCTTGTAGCCCGGAGGTTCCTCGGCAAGGATGCGCCGCCGGGCTTCGGTCACACAGTCCTCCCACTCCTGTTGGCTCAGCGGTGGTGTCACCCTGCCGACGAGCAGCTCGTCCAGCTGTCCGAGGATCGTGTCGCCACCATGGACCGGTTCGGTCTCTTCGAGGACCTCCCGCAGTTCCGACTGCAGGCTCTTGACGAAATCCTTCACGCGGACGATCAACTCGTCCAGTTCCCCCTCCTGGACACCGACCTTCTTGGACCACGCCTTCAGCGCGTTGGTCATGGCCTGGGCAGGCCGGTCCAGGGCCTCTGCCGCTTCAGCCGTCGCCGCACGCGGGCTGGCCTGCGAACGGCGACGGTGCCGCCAGAACTCCCGCACAGCCTGATGGGGCACCACCAACCTGTTCCCCAAGCTCTGGAGGGTCTTGATCAGGTCCTGCGAGGTCTGTGGACGGAACCGGTACAGATCCAGCAGCACGTTCGCATCGATGGCGACGATCGCTTCCCGCAGGGCCGCGTCCAGTTCCGCAGGGGAAGCGACCTTGAATCCGATGAACTCGCCGTCGTACAGGCTGTGCATGCCCCCATCCTGCCCCCCAGAAATCCCTGGCCCGCGTCACCACGTCACGACACACCACGTCAGGGGGACGGCCTGAAGCTTTGGCCTTTGGCCTTGGCCCCGGCACGGCTCAGACCTCGGTCAAGTGTTCCAGGAAGGTGCTGCGGTGCCGACGCAAGTAGGCCAGATCCGTTTCGTAGATCTCCCCGTGCCCGGCGTCGAGATGGCCGCGGAAAGCCTCGTCGCCCTCGGCCGCCCGCGCCAGCATGTGGGCCAGCAGAGCCTCGATCCTGTCCACGACGGTGTCGAGCAGCAGGGGCCCGGGGACCGTTCCGTACTCCCGGCACAGGAAAGCGGCGAGACGGGCCTGTTCACGCGGCGTCCCGACGCTGTCGGGGTTGGTCGGCGCCTGAAGAGGCGCAAAACGGTAGACGGCGTACGCCAGGTCCCACAGCCGCGGAGCCGGATGCACGGTGTCGAAATCGATGAACCCGACGAGCCGATCGCCCTCCACGACACAGTTGTACGGAGCAAGATCCCCGTGACAGACGACCTCGGCCGGGGAACGGGGCGGGATCATCCAACGGTCCCGGGGACCAGGCACGTAGGTCGCACTCGCGTCGTGAAAACGACGGATCCACCGGGCCACGGACCCGAGGAACTCCCGGTTCCTCAAAGCCGACGGGAGCCGATCGTGCACTCGCCCGGGCAGGAAACTCACCATCTCACGGCCCCGGGGATCGAACCCCAGGGGCTCAGGAACCTGCTCGAACCCCGCGCCCCTCACCTGCCCCAACACCCGATGGACTGTGGACGTCGTGGACCGCGCCGGACGGTACAGGACCTCCCCCCGCCGGACCACCGTGTTGACCCCACCGGTGAACACCATCTCCTCACACACCGGCACAGCATGCCAGGCCTGCCCGGCAGGCCACTTTCCGACGGGGACGGGGACCGTCCCCGAACGCTCGCCGCACCGCGAACTAATTCCATTGACCCACAAATACATCGTGCGTACGGTGGCCTGCGGATTATGACCGTGGTGGTTCGAAACAACTCGCTTCAAGGGAGAACTTTGCGACACATCACTGTGTTCTGCGGTGCCTCCAACGGTCACCGGCCCGAGTACCGAGCGGCTGCCGCGCAGCTCGGCCGGGCGCTCGCCGAGCGGGGCCTCGGGCTCGTCTACGGCGGCGCCGACATCGGACTGATGGGCGAGGTGGCCGACGCCGTGCTGGACGCGGGCGGCACCGCCACCGGAGTGATCCCGGAGGGTCTGGTCAAACACGAGGTCGCGCACGCCGGCCTGACCCAACTGCACGTAGTGCGCGACATGCATGAGCGCAAGGCGACCATGGCAGCGCTCGGCGACGCCTTCATCGCGCTGCCGGGTGGTTTCGGCACCGCCGAGGAACTCTTCGAGATCGTCACGTGGATGCAGCTCGGCCTGCACCACAAGCCGAGCGCACTGGTCAACGTCAACAATTACTACAGCCCATTGCTCACCTGGCTGTACTACTGCGCCGACGAGGGCTTCGTCCACCGCCAGTATCTGGATCACCTCGTGGTGGCCACGGATCCCACTGAAGTGCTCGACCGGGTACTCGACCACGTCGCACCACCGCAGCACCTGTTCAGCGGCAGCGCTCCGACGAACAGCCGGTGCTGAACCGTACAGAGTGCGGACTCAACCACCATGCTCCTCGCCTGTCCACGCGATCAGCAGATCGAGGACCCTCTGCCCATCACCTACCTCGGAACAATCCGTCGCTGTCCACGACCCGAGGTCCCGGAGCGAGTGGCACCCTCACACAGCGACCGCCAAGCCGCGGCCGACCACGTGCTCGACCGCGAGGTCGCTGTCGGCTTCCGAGTCGGCGAGTCGGGTCAGTTGTTCCCGGCTCGGGAACTTCATCTGCCGGAGGTCCGTAGCGTTGACCTGGGTGTGTCCGCTGAAGACGCGGAAGTAGTCATCGACTTGTGTCGAGTTGAGCCAGACGGCCAGACCGCGTGCCAGGACAGGGTCCAGGCCGTGGCCGTTCTCATGGAGGTAGTTCACCTTGTTGTCGAAGGCAGGTGCTTGTTCGCCGGACCAGACCGCAGCCACGATCCGGCGTTTCTCCTCCTTGGTGGAGAAACGTTTGACGAGAACGTAGGAACCGGCGGGGACAAGCATCTTCGAACAAGTGAACGCGTCGGCCTCGAACCACTGTGGTTTGCGGACCCCATCGCGGGGATGAAGGACCTCCGTGTCCTTGATGTTCGCCGGATAGACCATCGGGGTGCGCGTCCGGCCTGCTTCGTGCACCAACAGATCGCGGGAGCGGAAGTCGACCACCCGTCCCGTGGACACCGTCAGGCCGAGCTCGGCGAGGGTGGAGGTCGCGCAACTCATCCAGGCGACAGCCTCGGCATCGTGATCGCTCGCGGGGACGAAGACGAAGTCCGAGGTGACGACCTGTTCATACGGCACCCGACGTTCCTGGGTCCCGTCGTTGGGGCCGTGCGACGAACACAACCGCACCGAGGTGGGAACAGCGCCGACGGTGCTGCTCACGATGATGGCTTCCTGAAGGACTCCCATGTCCCCGAACACCTTCGACCGCGATGCGAAGGTGTGGATGCTGTCGATACCGACCTGATGCAGAAAAGCGCGACGGAAAGCACTGTAGTAGGAGCCGTTCATCCAGGAGCGCGGTGTGATCGAGACCTGCTGTCCGCCGTGGTCGAGGAGCCTGGACCCCAGGGCCATGAAGGCTGCATAGATGTTGGGCACCACGACTCCCGCTGCCCGCAGCATCACGTCGGTCTCGGAGCCCGAACGCAGCTTGCGGTACGGCGGGTTCTGAATCACGAGATCGAACCGCTCGTCAGTGCCCAGCGCCCAGGTCACGAAGTCCTCGTGGACGAGGGTCGTCGAGGCCCCGGCCCGCCGACAATCCGCGAGAGCCCCGGCCAGAGGCTCGAGCAAAGTCGCGTCCGCTTCCACCACGGTGAGGGACACCGTGACAGCAGGGGCCTCCTGACACACCCGGTCGAGGATCGCAGCGGTCAGAACACCGGAGCCGGCACCGGGATCGAGCACGCGGAGATGCCCTGAACTGGGCAACGCCGGCAGGAAAGCCATCGTCCGGGCAACGAGGACCGGGGTGAGGAACTGCCCCGTCTCCGCCTGCTTCAGACTGTCGAGCGAGTCGAGAACAGCCCGTCTCCTGTTTTCTGCAAGGGCGAGCAAGTCCATGTTTCCAGGCTATCGGCCAAGTCCGACCGCGACCGAACCGGATCGACGGACCTCACCACCGTGGACAAGGCACATCAGATCCGATCGGATGCTGGATCCACACCAAAGTGACACTTATCACTTATGTACGAGTTGTACCATTGGAGTGAATGTTGATAAGTTCCCTCTCGTTCCCCTGCCAGTGGTGATCTCATTCGTGACGCCCTCGCAGGGAAAGACGTCAACATGATTCCTCGGGAGAATGGTGCTGCATTCTTTCGCCTTGCACGAGGTCAAGTACGAGGAAAAAGGCGTGTGTCGTGAATGATTTCCGGCCCGACAACCGGCCTCAATGATACTTCCTCGGCGTGTGGGAACGGCGTTTCAGCTCGGGGAGTTGTTCACCGTCGGCGAGTTCGCCGGTGGCATAGGCGAACTGGCCGCGGTAGCGCACGTGCACGTCGGCCAACTGCGGCCGGCGTCGG
>JAUPKJ010000075.1 GCA_030837505.1 Actinomycetota bacterium | reverse complement strand
CCCAGGAGTACCCAGCCGCCGCCGTCGGTGGTCAGGTCGCAGTAGTACTGTCCGGGGGCGCCGAGGGTGGGGGTGTAGAGCCAGTAGGTGCCGCTGCCGGCGGTGGGGTCGGTTTGTTTGACGTCCCAGCAGGAGGCCAGGGCCGTGGACTCCGACCGGCCGTCACGCGGCACGTCCGCGGCCGCGGCGTTGCCCTGCTGGAACGGGGAAAGAGCCACCCCCGCGAGGGCGAGCGCGGTCGCGGCGCTCGTCCACAGCCGGATCGGGGGACGGCGGCGGGAGCCCGCAGGGCTTTTCGACAATAAAAGCACTGATGCACCTTTCGTGCCGGTACGACGTCTGTGAATGGTCCCGGTACCTGCGGGGAGGCTTTCGCTGCCCCTTCTGCGCCTCACGGTCTTTTTTCGTGTCCGCGGATGTTTTCTGCTGCTTCGGGCGTGTGCGGGTGTTCCGTGCGGCGGGGTGAAGGGGAGATCCGGGATCTGAACATCATCGCCGTCCTGCGTATGCGCTGGGTAATGACGCGAGAATGCACGTGGCAATTACTGTACGCGTAGGAGTCGGAAGGGTGGGAGATGATCCCCCGAGGAGCACGCCAATACCCCAAAAGGCGACTTTGAGTTTCCGGATGCTTACTCAGGGTGACGACTGGTCAAGATCTCCGGCCCATGAACCGCTTCGGGCTGGTAACCTCCCGGGGCATCGAGGTCTGCCGTTCCGGGCGCGTCCCACGGGCCTCTCGGAAGTCCGTGGGTTCGTACCCGTGCGGTCTGTGCGAGCCGGGTGATCGGTGCGAGCCGGGTGATCGATAGACGTCTCGGGTTCTCCAGGGATTAGGGCGGTGGCGACGTGACGAACGGCGAGCGGCCGTGCGGCCGGGGGAACGGCGAGCGTCCCGTGGGCCGTGCCAGACCCCGTTACAGACAACAGCGGACCTCGCGCCGCAGAACCGCCTTCCGCGTCCTGACCCGGCGTTGGCCCGTGATCGCCATCATCGGCACGCTCCTGGCCTCGACCGGGGGCGCGATCGCCATCGGTCTGCAGGCGGCGAGCAGGGACTCCGACGGCCTGGTCGTCGTCGGCCGGACCCCTCCGGAGCACACCCCGGTCCCTGCCGCGGAGAGCACCCCCCGCCCGACGTCGCCGACCACGGCGGCCCTCGGCACTGCCCTTCCCGCGCCTTCCCGCACGGCCTCGCCGAGCCCCACGACGTCGCCCTCGGCCGCCTCCCGGAGCGTGCGCGACAAGTCGGCCGGAAAAGTTCCTTTCGACACGAGGTGCGCCGTGAGTGCGACCCTCGTCCCCGAGTGCGGGGTCTACTGGGGGATCTACAGTCGGCGCTACGGAGACCAGGACACCTACGTCTCGGCCACCACCTGGGAGAAGAACCTCGGCCGTCGTTTCGACATCGTGCTGAAATACTTCGATTTCTCCGGGCGCCGGGGACCGGGACAGTTCCCCGACAAGACCATGAGCGCTCTGGGGAGCTCCCGGATCCTACTGTTCGACTGGGAATCCAAGATTTATTCGACCGGCACGATGCTGCGATGGGCCGACATCGCGGCCGGTAAGTACGACAGGACGATCGTCATTCCCCAGGCCCGTCGGATCAAAGCCCAACCCCGCACGGTCATGCTCGGGCTGGACCACGAGATGGACCTGACCCATGCAGAGCACGGCACCGCGGCCGAGTACAAGGCGATGTACCGGCACATCCACGACGTCTTCGCCGCACAGGGCGTGCACAACGTCGTCTGGACCTGGGTGACCTCCGGGTATCTCGGCGAGGGCAACGACCAGCGCATCCTGTCGCTGTATCCCGGGGACGACCTCGTGGACTGGATCGGGTACGACCCCTACAACTTCCACAGCTGCCACGACAACGACTGGAAGACCTTCGAGACGACGGTCGATCGCTTCTACGACTGGTCGGCCCGAAACGGCTTGGGGAACAAGCCCCTGCTGATCCAGGAGTACGGCACCCGGTTCGATTCCTCGGACCCCGGGGCCTCCCAACAGTGGTACCGGGACATCCCGGGCGTCCTCGCCGAACGCCCCAGGATCAAGGCGATCGTGCGCTGGGACTCCGACACCTCCTGCACCCTGCGGATCGACAGCGGCCCGGGCATGGTCGCGGCCTTCGCCACGGCCTCCCAGGGCGTGGCCCGCCCCTGACCTGTCCGGAGATCCTGACCAAGCCGGAGACCCCGACCACGCTGGAGACCCCGACCAGGCCGATCCCCTGAACGGGTGACGGACACCCCGCGGGGGAGGGCTCCGCGGGCTCGTCCCGTCACCCGGACGGCCCCGGCCCGCCCCTGTCGGCCGAGCCCGCCCCCCGACCGGTCAAGGTGACGGCCGTCGCGCGCCGAGTAGTGACGTATGAAGCGCTGCTCCCCGACGGTGCCGGGCGCCGTTCTCCTCCTGCTCGCAACAGCCCTGCCCACAGCGACGGCCCGTCCCGCAGAGCAGACCGGTCCCAGAACCCCCACGACAGTGTCGACCGCAGCGACCACTGTGAAGACAACGATCACTGTGAAGACACCGACCACTGTGAAGACAACGACCGGAGCGGTCGGGACCCCGACCGCCGGGAGCGTCCCGTGCGCCACGGCCGACGAACTGCTCGTGCCGGCCTGCGGCGTCTGGTGGGGGATCTGGCCCCGCACCGACAGTCGGGGCACCCGCTCCAACAACCTGCCCGCCAACCTCGCAGACCTGGAGAAATCCCTCGGCCGCAGGTTCGACCTCGTCAGCCGTTACAAGGGCTGGGGCGAGAACCTCTACGACGCCTGGGACCGGTCCTTCCGGGACAGCGGGCGGATCGTCCTGGAGGATCTCACCGCCAGGAACTTCCGGACCAACACCTACACGAGCTGGGCCTCCATCGCCGACGGCGACCACGACGAGTACCTCGTCCGGCAGGCCGCGCGTGTGCGGGCCTTCGGAGCGCGCACCTTCCTGTCCTTCAATCAGGAACCCGAACAGGCCCTCGAACGGGGCGGGATCGCGGGGGAGCCCGAGGACTTCGCCCGGGCCTACCGGCACGTCCACGACCTCTTCGTCGCCGAGGGCGCCACGAACGCCGTCTGGGTCTGGTGGGTCATGGGATGGTCCGGGCACAACGACGTCTACCCCGACCTGTGGCCCGGGGCCGACTACGTGGACTGGATCGCCTACGACCCCTACGACTTCAACACCTGCCACTCGACCGGGTACAAGACCCCAGCGGACACCCTGTCACGCTGGTACCGCTGGATCGACGCCCAACCCTGGGCCGACGACAAACCGATCATGCTCGCGGAGTACGGCAGCAACGGCGCGAACAAGGGCGACTGGTACGCCCAGGTCCCCGACGCCCTGACCGAACTCCCCAGGATCCGTGCCGCGGTCGAGTTCAACTCCGCCCCCGGCCGCTGCGACCACCGGGTGACGGCCTCCGCGAACAACCTCGCCGGCTTCCGCGCGGCCTCCTCCCACCCCCTGGTCAACCCCGGCACGACGATCGGCCTCCCCATCCCGACGGCGAACGGCCGGGCAGTGCGTTGAGAGACTGTCCGGGGAACGGTGTAACTGGCGATGCGATGTGATGTCTCAGGACATCGTGGACGGTTGTATGTCTCAGGACTTCGTGGACTGTGTTCTGGTTGGGCCGTGCCATTCGCGTGGCTGTGTGGGTTTGTCGTAGGTCGCGATGGTCGTTCCTGTGGTGTCGGTGAGGGTGACGGTTGTGGCGTTCCAGGTGATGGTGACGTGTTCTCCTTTGCGTTTGTAGCCGGCGTAGAACTTGCTGGCCAGTGCGCCGATGTAGCCGCCTTTGGATACGGTCCTGGTGGCGGTGCCGGTGGTTGCGGCTGAGGGGTTCTGGCCGACGTCTTTCATCGGTGTGCCGGTCGGTGTGCGGGGCCCGTAGTAGACGCCGGTGGTCGTCGGGCGGGGGTAGCTGACGATGTGCTCGCCGTTGTGGGAGAAGATCTCGACCTCGGTGCCGGTCCAGACGAGGTGGACGACTTGCCCGCGGCGGCTGGTGGCGACGTAGAACAGGCATCCCAGGGCCTTGACCTGGCCGTTGTTCCTCACGGTCAGGTCCTCGGCGCCCTCGTTGGGTCGTAGCGCCAGGGGCACTCTGGTCCGGGTCGGCTGGGCAGGCCGTGGCCCGCCCTGTGTGTCGGGTGTGGGGTGGGTGTGTGCCGTGGGTGGCATCGTGGGCAGCCGCGGTTCGGGCGTCGGAGGCGGTGCGGGCTCGGTGGCCGCCCATGCCTCGGTGGGTGTCCTGCCCTCGAGCGCTTGGTGGGCACGCTCGGCGTTGTAGTAGGCGTCGAACTCGTCCACCAGGCGCTGTAGACCGGCGATGCTCCTCGCGGGTGGCCGTGCGTTGAGCCATTTGGGCAGGGTCTGATGGAACCGCTCGTTCTTCCCCTGGGTCGTGGGGTGGTCGGGCTTGCCGGTGATGGGCTTGACGCCCAGGTCGAGCAGGTAGTCCACGAGCTTGCCGGTGAACCCCCTGCGGGTCGGGTTGAATGCCAGACCGTTGTCCGACAGCAGACGCTGCGGGACGCCCCGTCGGCGGATCGCGGTCGCCACGACCTGCACGGCGGCCTTCGATGTCTCTCCGGAGGCGACCAGGGTGGCCACGGCCAGACGGGAGTGGTCGTCGATGACCTGGTGGATCGCGACCGGGGTTCCGTCTGTCAGTGACCAGGCGAACGCGTCGATCTGCCAGCAGCAGTTCGGGGCCGGGTAGACGAACCGCCGGTTCGCTGCGCGGGGCCTCTTGCCAGGCTCTGGCCTGGACACCCCGGCAGCGGCGAACGCTCTGGCGAGCGTGGCTCGCGAGGGCGGGGTCAGGCCCTGACAGCGCATCCGGGCCACCACCGACAACGGCCCGGCGTCCAAGCCCTGCCCGGCGAGCCATTCCCGCACCGCCAATGCGTGCTCGATCACGCCCGGGTCGATCCGCCCCGGGCTGTTGCGCGGCCTGCGGGAACCGGGCTCGGTCGCGCCGACTGGTCCTTTCTCGAGTGCCTGGCGACGGATCTTGTAGAACGCCGATCGGCTGATCCCGTTCCTGCGGCAGAAGCTGCTGACCGCACCGCGCTCAGGGCTGTCCGGGAAGTTCGCGATAGCCCAGCGCACATCCGCCGGCACCGTGTTCGAGTCCATGCGGCAAGCACACAGCCCCACCCACCTGTCCACGATGTCCCGAGACAGACTGTGCACGATGTCCTGAGACAGAACCGTCCACGATGTCCTGAGACTTCACATAACTGGCGATGCGATTAATTAAATGTTAGCAGTTTCGGGCATGCGGTCGTGGAACGACACGGCGCGAACGTTGAGAATTGGCTTCCAGCGTGTGATCCATCGCTGTTTTCCAGTGCCCTTGGGGTCGAGAGACCGCACTGCGAGGTAGAGCACCTTGAGGGCGGACTGTTCGTTCGGGAAGTGCCCGCGGGCGTCGATCACCCTACGGAACCTGGCATTGAGGGATTCGATGGCGTTTGTCGTGCTGAGCAGATTCCTGATCTCGATGTCCAGGTCGAGGAAGGGGATGAAGTTTTCCCAGGCGCTGCGCCACAGTTTGCTGATCGCCGGATAGCTGGTGCCCCATTTTTCTTCGAAGGACTCGAAGGCATCAAGGGCTGCGTCTGCGTTCACGGAGGTATCTACTGGCTTCAGGTCGCGGGCAATCTCCGCCCAGTATGGCCAGCATGAAACAAAACCTGCAGCTCCTATGCCATCGTAGCGGGCGTCTTCCCAGGTCAGCGCCTTGGTTGAGCGTCGCAAGTGTGCAACTTCGTTTAATGTCGGCCATACCGCTTGGACGAGTACTTGAACGTGTTCCTGATCAGGTGAACCACGCAGGTCTGGACGATCGTTTCCTTGAAGACGGCGTTCACGCTCTCTGGCATGCCCTTCAGCCCGTCGCAGATTAGGTAGAAGATGTCGGCCACGCCGCGGTTCTTCAGCTCGGTCAAGATCGAGATCCAGAACTTCGAGGATTCCCCAGCGCCCGGGGTGCCGGCCCAGACGCCCAGCACGTCCCGGTGTCCACGCAGTTCAACGCCGATTGCAGCGTAGAACGGCCGATGGGCGACCATCCCGTCGCGGACCTTGACGTAGATCGCGTCGACGAACACGGCGACGCAGTGCGAGGGCAGCGGCCGCGGACTCCAGGCCTGCTGCTCTTCCACGACCCGGTCGGTGATGTTCGAGATGACCTCTTTGCTGATGCTGGCGCCGTAGATCTCGGCGAAGGGCGCGCTGCTCTCCCCGGTGGTCAGGCCTTTCCCGTACAACGACAGGACAATGTTGTCGACCGGGCCCAGGCGCCGCTGCCGTTTCTTCACGATCACCGGGGTGAACGAGCCTTCCCGGTCACGGGAAACATTGATCGTGACCTTCCCGGTGGCGTCGGAAATGACCGTCTTGGTCCGCGTTCCGTTCCGGGAATTTCCGCCGTCACGCCCGGAGGGATCGTGCTTGTCGTACCCGAGGTGCTCGGTCATTTTCTCCTCGAGGGCCGTCTCGAGCACGGTTTTCGTGATCAGTTTCAGCAATCCGTCCGGCCCGGTGATGTCCAGTCCGCGCTGTTTCGCGGACTTCACCATCTCACGGATCGCAGCTCTTTCCGCGTCCCCGTCCTTCGTCGTCGTCTTGCTGATGGTCTTCACAAGAGCGTTCATTCCCGAGATCTTTT
>JAUPKJ010000074.1 GCA_030837505.1 Actinomycetota bacterium | reverse complement strand
TCTCGACGCACTCGGATCGAGAAGGGCGGTCGGGAGAAGATCGGAGCCGGCAGGAAGGTGCGCGCAACCGTCCCGGGCAGCACAGTGGTGTTCGGGAAGCAGCACAGTGGTGTTCAGGGAGCAGCACAGTGGCGGTCGGGGAGCAGCACAGCGGCGACGGGGAACCGGTCTCTGCGGTGATGCGTTCGAAGGCCGGCAGCCTCGACAACGCTGCGCCGGCGGGCACTTTTCGAAAACGCCGAACCGGCGGGCAGGGCATGACAGGCGGCTGAGGGCATGACAGGCGACTGTCGGGAGACGTGCACGCAATCGAGCAGGTGAGAAGGGCAGAACGTGGCGAGCAGCAAGCCCAGGTCCAGGCGTCTCGTGATCGTCGAGTCGCCGGCGAAGGCACGGACGATCGCCGGCTACCTCGGCCCGGAGTTCGAGGTGGAGGCGAGCATCGGTCACATCCGAGACCTGCCTCAGCCCAGCGAACTGCCCACAGAGCTCAAGAAGGGCCCGCTGGGCAAGTTCGCCGTCGATGTCGACAACGGCTTCGCCGCCTACTACGTGGTGGACGCGGACAAGAAGCGCAAAGTCGCCGATCTGAAACGTGCTCTGAAGGACTCCGACGAACTCTTCCTCGCCACCGATGAGGACCGCGAGGGCGAGGCCATCGCCTGGCACCTGCTCGAAGTGCTCCGGCCCAAGGTCCCCGTGCGCAGGATGGTCTTCCACGAGATCACCCGTGAGGCCATCCAACGTGCCCTGAGCGACACCCGTGAGCTGGACGTACGCCTCGTGGATGCCCAGGAGACCCGGCGGATTCTCGATCGTCTTTACGGTTATGAAGTCTCCCCGGTCCTGTGGCGAAAAGTGCGTGCGGGGCTTTCGGCCGGACGGGTGCAATCCGTTGCCACCCGTTTGGTCGTCGAACGGGAGCGTGAACGTGTCTCCTTCCGATCCGCCTCGTACTGGGACATCAACGGCGTTTTTTCCCCGTTGACCGGAAATTCGGACAGCCCTGGTGCGCCGAACGCGGCAACCGGTGAATTCGCCGCGAGGCTGCTGTCCTTGGACGGCGTGCGCGTGGCCGCCGGAAAGGACTTCGACGACCGCGGACGGCTCGTGCCCGGAGCCGTCGGCCAGATCCACCTCGACCGGGCACGTGCTGACGATCTTCTCGAACGCCTGAGCAGGGCCTCGGTGAAGGTCGGCAGCGTCGAGGAGAAGCCCTACCGCCGCAGCCCGGCCCCCCCGTTCACGACCTCGACCCTTCAACAGGAGGCCGGCCGAAAACTGCGCATGTCCTCCAAGAGGGCCATGCGGGTGGCTCAGTCCCTGTACGAGAACGGCTACATCACTTATATGCGGACAGACTCCACCGCCCTGTCCGATCAGGCCCTTTCGGCCGCGCGCCGTCAGGCGTCCGAACTGTACGGGCCGGATTACGTGCCGTCCGCGCCACGCGTGTACCCGAACAAGTCCAAGAACGCGCAGGAGGCCCACGAGGCCATCCGGCCCGCCGGAGACAGCTTCCGCACCCCGGCCCAGGTCGCCGGCGAGATCCACGGCGACGAGTACCGGATGTACGAACTGATCTGGAAACGCACCGTGGCCTCCCAGATGGGCGATGCCAGGGGGGCCACCGCCTCGGTCCGTCTGCGTGCCCCCCTGGCTCCCCCCTCCGGTGGGTGCGTCGAGCCCGTACGCGCCGGGACCGCCGAGTTCGCAGCCTCCGGGACCGTCATAACGTTCCGTGGGTTCCTCGCGGCCTACGAGGAGGGCCGCGACGAGGAGCGCAACAGCGACCGGGCCGAGGTCCGACGCTTGCCGGAGCTCGCCGTCGGCGACGCCCTGGAGACCCAGGATCTGCAGGTGGCGGGGCACGAGACCTCCCCACCGCCCCGCTACACCGAGGCGAGCCTGGTCAAGGCCCTGGAGGAGCGCGGCATCGGCAGGCCCTCCACCTACGCCGCGACCATCTCCGTCATCCAGGACCGCGGCTACGTCACCGCCAAGGGATCGGCCCTGGTCCCGACCTGGGTGGCCTTCTCCGTGACCCGCCTGCTCGAGGAGCACTTCTCGAGGCTGGTCGACTACGACTTCACCGCTTCCATGGAGGCCGACCTCGACCGGATCGCCGCGGGCGACGAGGAGCGCGTCCTGTGGCTCTCGCGTTTCTACTTCGGCGACGAGCACTCCGTGGGCCTCAAGCCCCTCGTGGAGAACCTCGGCGACATCGACGCCCGGGACGTCAACTCCGTGCCCATCGGTGAGGGGATCGTCCTGCGCGTCGGACGGTACGGCCCCTACCTGGAGGCTGCGGGCGACGGCACCGACCCTCGTCGCGCCAGCGTCCCCGACACCGTGGCTCCCGACGAACTTACGGTCGAGAAGGCCAAGGAACTCCTGGCGAATTCCGCCGACGGGGACCGGGACCTGGGCACCGATCCCGGATCCGGACGGCAGATCGTGGTCCGGGCCGGTCGGTTCGGTCCTTACGTCACAGAGGTCCTCGAAGAGGACGCCCCCAAATCCCTCAAACCCCGCACGGCCAGCTTGTTCCAGTCGATGCAGACCGAGACCATCACCCTCGAACAGTCCCTGTTGCTCCTGTCCCTGCCGAGGGCGGTCGGGGTCGACCCCCAGACCGGGGAAGAGATCACGGCACGGAACGGCCGGTACGGGCCCTACCTGCGGCGAGGCACCGACTCACGCTCGCTCACCAGCGAAGAACAAATTTTCGAGATCACCCTGGAACAGGCCCTGGCCATCTATGCCCAGCCCAAGGCCCGGGGTCGGCAGGCCGCAGCACCGCCCCTGCGAGAACTCGGGACAGATCCCCACAGCGGTGGCCCGGTCGTTGTCAAGGAAGGGCGTTTCGGGCCGTACGTCACGGATGGCACCACTAATGCCACCCTGCGTAAGGCTGACGAGGTGGAGTCCGTGACCCTCGAACGGGCCGCAGAACTGCTGGCCGAGAAACGGGCCAAGGATCCAGCCCCCCGCCGCAAGACCGCCGCCAAGAAGACCGCCGCCAAGAAAGCCACCGCCAAGAAGGCTGCCCCGGCGAAGAAGACCACCGCCAAGAAGGCAGCCCCTGCCAAGACTGCCGCCAAGAAGGCCCCCACGGCGAAGGCCACGGCGAAGAAGGCTGCCCCGGCCAAGAAGACCACCGTCAAGAAGACCACCGCCAAGAAAGCAGCCCCTGCCAAGGCCAAGACCTCAGCAGGGGCCAGCACGACCGGCCCGGCCGGGAACGGCGCAGCTTCGTCAGGGAACGGCCGAAAACCGCAGACCAGGGCCGCTGTCGGGAGCACAGCCAGCGGTACCGGCTCCTAGAGCGTTATCCACGAACGTTCACCGGCGGGCGCTCCCAGCCCAGCAGAATCCTGTTCTACGGGGTGCCGTCGCGTCGTCCGAGCGGTCGCGTCTGCGGGGGCTCTTCGGTGTCCTGACCGGGTGCCACGGGTAGGAACGCGGTGAATCCCCAGCCTTCGAGGCGGGTCAGTTGGGCGCGGAACTTGCCGCTGCGGCGCACCGGCGACACCACCGCCCCCTGCTGCCGCAGCCGTCGCGCCACCGTGAGGGCCTGTTCGACCGGCACATCCTGTTCGTAGAGCACAGCGATCCGCTCGGTGGAGGGGGCCTCGGAGACGAGATCGACGATGCGTTCGAACCCGATGGAGAACCCGCACGCCGGTACCTCGCTGCCCAGGCAGCGGCCGATCAGCTCGTCGTAGCGGCCGCCGCCGGCGATCGACCCGGCCGCCCGAGGGTGGGTGATCTCGAAGATCTGCCCGGTGTAGTAGCCCATGCCGCGGACAAGGGTCGGGTCGAACACCCAGGCCACGTCCTCGAGGTCGGCCAGACAGGCCGTGGTGGTGGCCAGATCCGCCACGACCTGTTCCGGCAGTCCGGGGACGACATCGGCCAGCACGTCGGCGACCTTGCCGGTGGGGAGACCGGTGAGCGATTCGATTTTCTCCCGTGCGGTCCTCACGACCTGGGGGGGCAGAGCGCGGTCGTCGACCAGCTCGGCGGTCACACCGTCCCAGCCGATCTTGTCCAGCTTGTCCACTGTGACGAAGAACCCGCCCTGGGCCTCGACCGGGACGCCGGCGGCGGCGGCCAGCGCAGCGAGGAACCGGCGATCCGACAACCGCACGGTGGTCCCGTCGAGGCCGACCGCAGCGAGGGCCTGGGCCGTGGCGTCGATCAGTTCGGCCTCTGCGAGCACACTCGGCTCGCCGAGCAGGTCGATGTCGCACTGGTAGAACTGCCGGTAGCGGCCCTTCTGCGGGCGCTCCGCCCGCCACACCGGACCGAACTGGAACGAGCGGAACGGCTGGGGCAGCTCCGCGCGGTACTGGGCGTAGAACCGGGTCAACGGCACAGTCAGGTCGTAGCGCAGCCCGAGATCCACCAGCTCGCCCGTGGTCGTGTCCGCGGGCAACTGCTCCCCGAGGCCGCGCCGCAGAACACGGAACAGGAGTTTCTCGTTCTCCCCGCCCTGGCCGGCGGTCAGACGTTCGATCCGCTCCAGCGCAGGTGTTTCGATACGCTGGTACCCGAACCGTCGGTAGACGCCCTGGATCGCGCCGAGCACCCGG
>JAUPKJ010000073.1 GCA_030837505.1 Actinomycetota bacterium | reverse complement strand
TGTTCGCTGGCGCCGAGGTGGTGGGCCTGGCGTTCGAGTTCGACGTACTGGGCATGGCGGGCCTCCTCGCGGGCGAGGCGGGGGAAGTCGGCACGGACGAGTTCGAGCTGGGTCAGGTTCATCCGATCGAAACGGCGGGAGAACACCAGTTTCCGCGGGGCCGTGGGGTCGTTGGCCCTACCGGCCAGTTTCCGGGTGGCTCTGTCCTTGGCCGGACCGAGCACCTGTCCCACGGCCGTCCCCACGAAGCCGGGGGCCCACCCTGTCGCCACCTGTTCCACAGTCCCCGTGGCGAACTCCGCGGCCCGCGCTCGACCCCGCTCTGCCCGGGTCGGGACGTAGACCCCCTCAGGACGGCCCAGTTCATCCCGCAGACTGGGCAGGACCTTGCCCTCCAGGAGTTCCCCGTCCGGTCCCACCAACCGCCCCCAATACGGATCATTGACCGGATCGTAACCGACCGTACTGTCCCGGTCGTAGTGCACCAAGGCCGCACCGGCACCGTGCGCGTCCCGATACAGATCCACCGCGGTCAGGCCCCACGCCCGCCCCCGGCCCTCGATCGTCGTGCTCGTGCCCTGCAGACCCTCGGCCAGTTTCTGCCCGGTCGATTCCCACCCGAACGGCAGTACGATCCGCCCCACCGTTACGTCTGCCTCCGCGTCCGACACACCCTCTGTCCCCGCCCCTTGACCGGCGACAGGTCCGCCGCGGGCGCCCGGCGGCCCCGGTCCGACACCGCGGTCCGACGCCACCACCCGGTCCCCCACCGTGCCCGGCAACAGCACCACACCCCCGCCAGCCTGCTCCGCGCCCTGCCCGGCCATGCCCGCGGCGCCGACGTCGGCGTCCGGGTCCACCGCATGGGCCGCAGCCACGGCCTTCTCCCACAAGTGGGTGGTCCGGTTCAGGGAGGCGTTGGCGTCCTCGAAAGCGCTGAAGGCTGCCCGGCCCCGCGCGGTGAGAGGCCGGATCCCGAGGAAGACCATGAGGTCCACAGCCTGTTCACAGGACTCTCCCACCGCCTGCCCCGCCTGCTGCGCAGTCGTGAGCAGATCGGCGAGCTGCACGGCAGCAGCCACCGTCGCCGACCAGTTCCCCTCAGCCATCGCGTACTTCCCCGCCCCCGTTCGCCCTACCGCAGCACGGGGTCAGCCCCGCCCTGTTCGATTAGTAGCGTATCGGACATCACGGATACGTCCAGGGCTTCTCAGCCCGCGCCGGCCCCCGCTCCCGGGCGCCCCGTACTTCCGATCGCGGCCAGCGCGTCAGTCTCTCGTCCCCCACACCGACTGCGGTTCTTTCCTTTCACAATGAAAGGCTGGAATGGGCAGGGATCAGGGGCCACCCTGTGACCCATGTTCCCATCGACACCTGTTCCTGAACCCGATGGTCGGCCTACGGACCGGCCCGTTGTCGGCGTTCCTCTTCCGACCGTGCCCCGTGCGACCGCGGTATTGGCCGCTCTTCCGTCTCCGGCCGTCATCGGCCCCGCGGATCTTCCTCCGACCTCGCCCCGGCTGCGGCCCGCAGAACCGGCCGACCTGCCCGTCCTGTGGGCCTTGCTGCTCGTGATGATCGGGCAGTACACGATCAGAGCTCACATCCTGGCGCCCCGGGAACCGGGCATCAGCAGATCCGAAATCCAGAATCTCGCGTATTTGCTCGCTGCCCGGGGGTCGCCGATCCCGGTGCACTTCGCCCCGGGACAGAACGGCCCGTACTCAACAGAGCTCGCCCACATCCTGCACACCATGCACGAACAGCAACTCACCGAGTGTGCTGACCTCGGCGCCCCGACGGAGACCCTGGCACCGCTCGCTCTGGCTTCCGGTGCCGAGAGCCAGGCCCGCAGGGCCCTGACCGACCGCCCGGAGCTGAACTCGCGCGTCGAAGAGCTACTGCACGTCGTGGACGGTTTCGAATCCCCCTACGGCGTCGAACTCCTCGCCACTGTCCACCACATGGCGCGACACTCCCCACGCCCGTCCGACCCGGCCGAGATCGGAACGCGAATCCGCTCCCGGAACCACCGCGGCCCCAGACTCTTCACCCAGTACCACGTCAACACCGCCCTGCACCGCCTCACCACCACCGGCTGCCTACCCGAACTCAGCACCTTCTCCAGCTGAACAGACGGATTACGACGGCTGATCGACCATATCGAAGACGTCGGTGTCCTCGTGATGATCAATGAAGTCGTCGGCGCGAACCCTCAGAGCAGCCCGGTCTTCTCGGCGAGCCGGTAACGCACCGTCCTGCGCGGGCCCCCCGAACGGACCATTTCCAGCAGTCCCTCCTTCTTCAGGACCCCCACCCAGTACCAGGGCCCCGGCGTTGTAGTGATGTGTCTGGTTGATGGTGATCTGGTGGTCGGGTCTGGAGGGTGTTGAAGGCGTCGTTGCGGGCGTGGAGGTCTCGGCGGGCGTGGGTGATGTTGGCTCGTCCAGCGAGGCGGAAGGCGCTGATCGCGAGGTTGCGGAAGGTCGCGAGGGCTCGGGGGGTGTCTCTATGTCGTTGTCAAGCGGCGGTGGCGGCTGGGGCGGGTTCGTGGGTGACGGGGTGCTGGTCGGGCCAGCGGTCGCGGAGCAGGGCGAACAGGACGTCGACGCGGCGGCGGGCCAGGCAGATCAGGGCAGCGTTGTGCCGTTTGCCCTGGGCCCGTTTCCGGTCGTAGTAGGCCCGGCTGGCGAGGTCGCCCAGGCTGGCGAAGGCCGACAAGAACAGCGCGGACTTGAGGGCGTGGTCGCCCCCCCACCCCACCCCACCCCCACCCCGGGTATCCGCACTTGACGTGGGAATTGTTGGTTGTGCGGGTACGAACGACCGCCATTTCCCACTTCAAGTGGCGAGGACCAGGGAAAGGGCAGGGTGGGCCTCCAAGCGGGTTTCCAGGTCGGTGGCCAGGGCGGCACGCTCGGCGTGGACGTCACGCAGTTGAGCGGCCACTCCGGCGATGACCCGCCCGAAGTCGCCGGTG
>JAUPKJ010000072.1 GCA_030837505.1 Actinomycetota bacterium | reverse complement strand
TCCCGCGTCTTTCGTCTGGGGCGGGCTCAGGATCTTCGTCTGACCTGCGTGGGGAGACCTGAGTTCCCCGAGAGGAAATGACGGGGCTGCGTTGTGGGTATCCCTTGTCCGAGGGGCGGCTACCGTGTTCCGGAAGAACAGTGTCAAACGTGATGAATCCGGAGAACTTAGAGGCGGCGTCGATAGGGAGCGGGAAATGCGTCCTGTACAGGTACCTGCCCCGGCGCGGTGGACGCGGCGAGGAACGACCCGAAGGCCCTGGGGAATCGGTGGATCCTTCACGGCGGTGGCGTTCGGTGTTGTGGCTCTCGCCGCCAGTACGTTCGTGGCTCCGGCCACAGCGGCGGCACACACCGTGACGGCGAACGTTGCAACTGTGAACACTACGACGAAACGTCTGGACAATCCCTACCTCGGGGCGAAGCTCTATGTTGATCCCGAGTGGTCGGCCCAGGCTTCCAGCTCGGGCGGGCAGGCGATCGCCAACCAACCGACGGCGATCTGGCTGAACAATCTCGTGTCGATCCCGGGTAATCCCTGGAATCCCAGGCATTCCATGGGACTCGCCGCTCACTTGGACACCGCGCTGGGACAAGGGGCGAACACGGTCCAGATCGTTTTGAACAGTCTGCCAGGGCGGAACTGCGCTTGGCGGTCCAAGGGTGGGGAATTGCAGTTCGACGAGATCGATCAGTACCGGACCGAGTACATCGACCCGATCGTCGAGATCCTCTCCCGGTCACAGTACGCCGGCCTGCGAATCGTCACCGTGATCGAGCCCGAGTCCCTGTCGTTGCTGGTCAGAAGCGGCACGCCATGGAGCGTCTCGACCCCGGAGTGCGAACAGGTCCCGTACGTCGAGGGAATCGCCTACGCGCTGACCCGTCTGCGCACTGTGCCGAACGTGTACACCTACCTGGACGCTGCCCAGCACGGAAGAATGGGTTGGGGGGACAACTTCCCCGCCCTGGCAGCTCTCCTGGCGAACACAGCTCGCCGGACTCCGCAAGGCCTGGCCTCTGTGGACGGTTTCATCGTCAACACGACCGGCTACTCGGCTTTGAGCGAGCCCTTCCTCACCGTGACCCAGCGGACCCGGCGTTCGACCTGGGTCGACTGGAACGACTACGTCGATGAACTGAGCTACGCCCGCGGCCTGCGCACGCGCTTGATCGAACTTGGGTTCGACCCGGGAATCGGAATGCTGATTGACACTTCGCGCAACGGGTGGGGCGGACCGGACAGGCCGCGTCGGGCCAGTACGTCCACGGACCTGGACACGTGGGTCGATGAGTCACGGGTGGACCGGCGTTACCATGCCAGTGACTGGTGCAACCAGGCCGGGGCCGGGCTGGGAGAACGTCCACAGGCCTCGCCGGTCCCGGGAATCGACGCCTACGTCTGGGCCCAACCACCCGGGGAATCCGACGGAAAGGCCCTGCCCGAGGACTTCCCGGAGGCCAAGGGGTTCGAACGCATGTGCACTCCCGGTGATGTCCTCACCGGACCCCATGAAAGACCCTGGTTCTCGGGAGCGCTGGCGGGCAGTCCTCTCCCCGGCGAGTGGTTCCCGGCCCAGTTCGCCCAGCTTCTGGCCAACGCCTATCCGCCTGTTGGACAGGGACCCGCGGACGAACCCATGGTGCGCACACGAACAAACCCCTACTGACCCTTTCGGTCGTCGCTCCCTGATCGAAGCCCCCTCTTGCCGGTCGCTCTAAGAGCACCGGGCGGCGCGAAGCCTCTGAGCCGGATCGCTACAGGCTGCGACATCGTGTCGCCCGTTCGGCTCAAGACACGGCTGCCAACTCCCGATTCAGGATTCGGGCTCCCCGACCGGGGAGGCCCGGGACCTGGCGAGTGGGAGGTGAACCCGTGGCGGGACGCACGGCCATCGGCCTGGACATCGGTACGTCCGTGGTCCGAGCCGTCGAACTGTCGTACGGTCGGGGCGGTCTGACCCTGGAACGGTTCGGGCAGGTCGTCCTGCCGGACGGCGCTGTGACCGACGGGGAGGTGACGGACAGCGAGCCGGTGGCGCAGTGCATCAAGCAGCTGTGGTCGGCGACGGGTTTCTCCCACAAACGGGTCGTCCTGGGGGTCGCGAACCAGCGGGTGATCGTGCGCCAGCTGGACCTGCCCTGGATGGAACAGGACGAGCTGCGCGCGGGTCTGCCGTTCCAGGTCCAGGATCTCCTGCCCATGCCGACCGAACAGGCGGTCATGGACTTCTACCCCATGGAGGAGATCACGCAGGACGGACGGCGGACCCTGCGGGGCCTGCTGGTCGCGGCGTCCAAGGACGCTGTCCTGTCGAACGTCACCTGCGCGGCCTCGGCCGGCTTGAAGGTCACGTCCGTCGATCTGACGTCCTTCGCCGTGCTGCGGGCCCTGGGCAAGCAGAGCGGCCTGGACATCGAGACCGAGGCCCTGATCGACATCGGGGCGCGCGTGACCAACGTCGTGGTGCACAGCTCAGGGGTTCCCCGTTTCGTGCGGATCCTGCTCATGGGCGGTCAGGACATCACGGATGCCGTGGCCCAGGAGACGGGATCGACCCTCATGGAGGCCGAGGCCCTCAAACAGCAGTACTCGGTCAGGAGGGCCGGGCGGGGGGAGTTCGACTCCGTCCAACGGGCCGTCGTCACCACTGTCTCGGACTTCGTGGACGAGATCCGCGGTTCCCTCGACTACTTCGCGGCCTCCAATCCCGGGATCCGCGTCCAGCGGATCCTCGTCTCCGGCGGCGGGTCCCGGCTGGAGGGGCTGCTCGACCGGCTCTCCGACGCCACCCGGATGCCGGTGGTCCCCGGGGACCCCCTGGTCTCCTTGCGGATGGGCCGGACGGGCTTGGACCAGCAACAGCTCGAGTTCGTCCGACCGCTGGCCACGGTCCCGGTCGGCCTGGCCCTGGGAGCCCTGTGATGAGCCTGCAGACCGAACAGATCTCCCTCCCCGTGAGCCTGCCGGTGGAGTGGGCCCCCGTACCGCGGGTCAATCTCCTGCCCCCCGAGATCCTCCAGGCCCGCAGGCTCACGGCCGTCAAGCACCGCTTGGCCGCCGTCCTCCTCCTGACCGTCGTGTCGGGGGCCGCGGGCACCTTCTGGGCCCAGAACGAGGTCTCCCGGGCCGAGCAGACCCTGGAGGAGACCCGGTCGCGCACCGTGACCCTCACTGCGGCCAAAGGGCAGTACGCCCAGGTGCCGCTGGTCCTGGCCGAGGTGGAGGCTGCGACGACCGCTCGGGAAAAGGCCCTGGCCCAGGACGTCCTCTGGCACAAGATCCTGGACACAGTTTCGATCATCACTCCCGAGGAAGTGGCCCTGACCGAGATCGAGGTCACCCTCACCGCGGCGACCCCGACCGCCGGAGCGGACCCCCTGCTGCCCAGCGGCCTCGGGCAGATCGAGTTCTCCGGCACGGCCAAGAGCTTCCCCGCCGTCGCGACCTGGTTGGACGCCGTGGCGGACCTGCCGGGGGTGGACGGCTCGAGCCTGAAGACCGCGACCAGACCCAGCAGTGGGGAGAGCACCGCGCTGAAGTTCACGACCTCCGTCGTGGTCATCGACACGGCCCTGTCCCATCGGTACGACAGGAAGAGTGAGTGAGATGCTCCGATCCGCGAGTTCCCGCTGGATCGCCGGGACCGTCGCCGTCTGCCTGGCCCTGCTCGTGGGCACCTGGTTCCTGCTGGTCGCCCCGAAGACCGCCAGAGCTGACGAGCTGCGCACCGAGAACCTGGCGGCCCAGCAGCGCAACGACCTGCTCCAGATGGAACTGGCCCGGCTGAAATCCCAGTTCGAGGAACTGCCGGTCCAGAAGGCCCGGTTGGCCTCGATCCTCACCCAGCTGCCGCCCAACGCGGACATGGCGATCTTCGTCCGGGAGGTGAACGCCCTGGCGGCCTCCTCAGGGGTCTCCCTCGTCGGCATCGTTCCGGGGACGACCACGACCGCCACGGGACCGGCGTCCGCCACCCCGGGGGGCACGGGTACCACCGGTGGGACGGGTACTACCGGGGGCACGGGCACCACCGGGGGCACGGGTACCACCGGGGGCACGGGTACCTCGAGCGGGACGGGTACCTCGGGCAGCACCTCCAGCCTCTCCGGGCCTTCCCCGGCCCAGGGCGATTCCACCACCCCGGAGGAGACCGGGACGTCGGGAACAGGGACGTCGGGAACAGGGACCACTGACGCCGCCGCCGCTGCTGCCGCTGCCGCCGCAGGGGCGAGCGTCGTGGAGATCCCGCTGACCATCACGGCGGTCGGGGACTACTTCAACGCCGTGACCTTCCTGAAGAAACTGCAGCAACAGGCACCTCGGGCCCTGCTCGTGCGGAGCCTGTCCGTGGAGACCCAGGAGGACCCGGGCAGCGGGGAGAGCGAGGACGGAGTCGTACAGCTGACCATCGGGGGCGCGGTGTTCGCCCTGCCGTCCTTGGCGACCCGGAGCACGGACACCGGACAGACCGGGGCCTCGGGCACCTCGGGATCCTCGACGGAGGGCGCGTCCCCCACCGCCACCCCCACCGCCGGAGCGACCCCGGGCACGACCCCGACCGGCACCCCGACCGGCACCCCGACAGCCACCCCGACCGGCACGCCGGGCACGACCCCGACAGTCACCCCGACCGGCACGCCGAGCGTTGCCTCCGGCCCGACCCGGAGCGTCCCACCGGTCGCGGCCCCGCGCCCGACCACCATTCTTCCCCCGTCAACCAGCTCCGCGGAGTCATCGTGAGTTCCCCGACACAGTCGCAGACCCCAGAACCCGCCGAGGACGAGGAACCCGCGGGTCCCGGGCGAGCGCCCCGGTCCACGGCCCTGATCCTGGTCGGCACCACAGTCCTGCTCGTGATCGTCGCCGTGGTCGCCGTCGTCCTGCTGGGCGGTCAGGAGGACACGGCCGACACCGGTCCTGTGGGACAACGGCGCTCCGGCACCTCGGCGGATACAGGCTCCGAGAGCCTGTCCGACACGGCCCAGGGCACCTCCACCGCCGCGGGAACCCCCCGGAACCCCTTCGCGGGCGGGGAGGAGGACGCGCAGGCCACGGCCGACGTCTCGCAGACCTCCACCGTTCCGAGCGCTCTGCCGACCGTCTCCGTGACGGTCACGGCGCCCCCCACCGGCGGGGAAGCCCTCTTCCTCGGCCTGTACGGGTTCAGCAAGACGGCCTCCCCGCAGGCGCAGTTCCGGGTGAACACGAACTCCTTCAGCGTCGCCGTGGGCAAGCCTTTCTCCTCCGGCTTCACCTTCGTCAAACGCACCGCCGAGGGCTGCGCGCAGGTGAAGTACGGAACGAGCACCTACACCCTGTGTCTGGGCGACGTCGTGAAGATTCAGTGACGCCGAACGCTCCCCGTGGGACGACCGCGCCGGGACGACCGCGCCGGGCCGTGGGAGGATCCCAGCATGCTGCGCTGGTTGACTGCTGGTGAGTCCCATGGACAGGCCCTCGTGGGGGTCCTCGAGGGGTTCCCCGCCGGGGTGCGGGTCACCCGGACGGACCTGCAAGAGGTCCTGGCCCGCCGCCGTCTGGGGTACGGCAGGGGCTCACGCATGTCCTTCGAACAGGACGAGGTCCGGATCCTGGGGGGCGTGCGCCACGGCCTCACCCAGGGCGGTCCCGTCGCGATCGAGGTGGGCAACTCCGAGTGGCCCAAATGGCAGACGGTCATGTCCCCCGACCCCGTCGCCCCCTCGGCCCTGGAGGGCGTGAGCCGCAACGACCCCCTCACCCGGCCCCGCCCGGGCCACGCCGACCTGGCCGGCATGCAGAAATACGGGTTCGACGACGCCCGCCCGATCCTGGAGCGCGCCTCCGCCCGCGAGACCGCGACCCGGGTGGCCCTGGGCGCCGTCGCCGCGGCCCTGCTCGACCAGGCCGCCGGCGTCCGCCTGGTCAGCCACACCGTCCGCATCGGCCCCGTGGCCGTCCCCCCCGGCGCCCCCTGGCCGTCCCCCGACGACGTCGCAGCCCTCGACGCCGACCCCCTGCGCTGCCACCACCCCGCGACCAGCAGCGCCATGGTCGCCGAGATCGACGACTGCCGCGCGGCCGGCGACACGATCGGCGGAACCGTCGAGGTCCTGGCCCACGGCCTGCCCTGCGGCCTGGGCAGCCACGTCCACTGGGACCGCCGCCTCGACGCGCGCCTGGCCGGCGCCCTCATGAGCATCCAGGCCATCAAGGCCGTCGAGGTCGGCGACGGCCTCGACCTGGCGACGTGCCGCGGCTCGGCCGCCCACGACGAGATCGAACACGGCCCCGACGGCCTCCTGGTCCGCCGCACCCACCGCGCGGGCGGCATCGAGGGCGGCATGTCCACCGGCGAGGTCCTGCGGGTCCGCGCGGCCATGAAACCCATAGCGACCGTCCCCCGCCCCCTGGCCACCGTCGACGTGGCCACGGGCGAGGCCGCCGAAGCCATCCACCAGCGCTCCGACGTGTGCGCCGTGCCCGCCGCCGGGATCGTTGCCGAGGCCATGGTCGCCCTGATCCTCGCCGACGCCCTGCTGGAGAAGACCGGCGGCGACAGCGTGCCGGAAGTGGCCCGCAACCTGCGCGGCTACCTGCAGGCCATCCCCCGGACCCAGAGGAACCGCCCGTGACGGCCCTGGCCGGCGGACCTCCCCTGGTCGTGCTGGTCGGACCCCCCGGCGCCGGCAAGACCACCGTCGCCACGGCGCTCGCCCGCCGTCTGGGCACACGTCTGCGCGACACCGACGAGGACATCGAACGCCTCGCGGGCCGCACCGTCGCAGAGATCTTCGTGGAGTCCGGGGAGGACCACTTCCGGGCCCTGGAACGGCGGGCCGTGGCCGTGGCGCTCGCCGAGCATCCCGGGGTCCTGGCCCTGGGCGGCGGGGCGGTCATGGCCCCGGCCACGCAGGAGGCCCTGCGCGGTCACCGCGTGGTGTTCCTGGACGTGGGCGTGGCGAAGGCCACGCGCCGGGTCGGCCTGGACGCGCCGCGGCCCCTGCTGGTGGGCAGCCCCCGGGCCCGGTGGATCGAACTGATGGCGCGCCGTCGCCCCGTGTACGAGGCCGTGTCGGTGCTGCGGGTCGACACGGACGAGCGGACCGTGGCCCAGGTGGCCCAGGCGGTCGTGGACGGTCTGGGCCTGACTGGCGGTTCGGACCTGGCCGACGGTTCGGGCCCATTGGACGGTTCGGGACCGGTTGATTCGAACGCATCGGAACAGGGGACGACGTGACGCACGACGGTACGGTGGCTGCTCGCACGGACGGCCCGGCGACGTCCCGCGAGGGCGATGCCCTACGGGTCAGGGTGGGCCCCGGCCGGCCCGGGGACCCGGGCGCCGACGGCGGCTACGACGTGGTCGTGGGCCGCAGCCTGGATATGGGCTTTCCGGGCCTGTTGCCCGGGGCCGACCAGGTGCTCGTGGTGCACAGCGGGCCTCTGGCCGGGCGGGCCGGTGTTGTGGCGGACGGCCTGCGCGCGGCCGGGCTGCGCGCGACGCTCGTGCAGGTCCCGGACGCCGAGGCCGGCAAGACGGCACAGGTTCTGGGGGAGTGCTGGGCCGAGCTGGGCCGGGAGGGTTTCACCCGCAGCGACGCCGTGGTGGGGGTGGGCGGCGGGGCAGTCACCGACCTGGCGGGTTTCGTGGCAGCGAGCTGGTTGCGCGGGGTGCGCGTGGTGCAGGTGCCCACGAGCCTCGTGGGCATGGTGGACGCTGCCGTGGGCGGCAAGACGGGTATCAACACGGCGGAGGGCAAGAACCTGGTGGGCGCGTTCCATCCGCCGACCGGTGTCCTGTGCGACCTCGACTGTCTGCGGACCCTGCCCGCGTCCGATCTGTTGCAGGGCTTGGCCGAGGTCGTCAAGCACGGTTTCATCGCAGACCCGCGCACCCTCGAACTGATCGAGAACGATCCGGCGGCAGCGACCCGCTGGGACTCGGACGTCCTGCGCGAGCTGGTCGAGCGCAGCGTCGCGGTGAAGGCCGACGTCGTCACCCGCGACCTGCGAGAATCGTCCCTGCGCGAGATCCTCAACTACGGTCACACGTTCGCCCACGCCATCGAACAGGTCGAGGGCTACACCTGGCGCCACGGCAACGCCGTCAGCGTGGGACTGGTGTACGCCGCGCACCTGGGCCACCTGTCCGGCCGCACCCCGGCCGACGTGGTGGACCGCCACCACCGGATCCTGGATTCTCTGGGCCTGCCCACCCGCTACCCCGCCGACCGTTGGGAACACCTGCGTACCGCCATGAGCCGCGACAAGAAGGCCCGCGGCCGCCGCCTGCGCTTCGTGGTCCTCGACGCCGTAGCCCGCCCCGGCCGTCTGGAGGACCCGCCCCCCGCCCTCCTCGAAGCCGCCTACGAGGCCGTCAGCAGCTGAAAGGCCCGGGCGGGGCCGGGCCCGCCGAGGATCTTCACACCGAGAACCTCAAGGTTGCGGATGATCGATACGCCGAGTGGCTGATTGGCAAACGAGGTAGTGAGGAGTAGATGATCATGGCGAGGAACTGGCGTGAGGTCCGGGCGTCCGCTGTGGACCGTGGCCTCGACGAGCAGGGCGTAGCCGAGGCCCGTGAGCGCTTGGACGACAGAATCCGGGCGTATCGGCTCGCTGAGGTGCGCAAGGAACAGCAAGTGACCCAGGCCGAGATCGCGAAGAAGCTGGGTGTCGGTCAGCCGCGAATTAGTCAGATCGAACGTGGCGATCTCAACCGTGCAGAGCTTGCTACGCTGCGTGGATATATCGAGGCTCTCGGCGGTCAATTCGAAATCTCCGCAACTTTCGGTGAAAAACACCTCCGCCTTGCGTGATCTTCGCGCAGGGAGTGCCTTCGGAGAGGATCCTCGGGCGATCCGCTGACGCGCGAGGGACCGGCGGCGGTCGATCGACCAAGTGATTCCGAGGGTACCTCGGGACCGCCACAGCCCCACCCCGCCTGTGGTTTCGAGTCCTCTTCCCGTCCCACTGGCCCTGGCGCCGATTCCGCCGCAGGGCCCTCGCCCTGCAGCCGACTCGCATGGGCCGGGTCCACCGATGATTTCCCCGTCCCCACCGGCGAATCACAGCCGTTCGGGGACTCGAAGATCCCGCCTGTGGCCTGAAGACCGTCCTGAAACGTTGCGGGGCCTTTTCGCTGTTACTCCGAAGTAGATTCGCTGGGCCTTCATGGGCATCTGCGAACCGCAGCGGGATCATGAGTTGAATGCTTGACAAGGTGGCCGGGTGGCGGAAGTCTTGGCGACGGTCACCGAGAGCGGATCCATGATGGGCCCACCTTCCGGTGGCAGGGCGACCACAGTCTCGGGGAAAAGGGCGTGGTGGCGGGGGCGTAATATTTTTGGTTCAGCCGTTCCTCCCTTTTTCCTGAGAGATCCTTCACATCCAGAATCATGGAGGAAAAATGCGGAAAATTTTCGGGCGTCACGGGACTGCGCTGGCCGGAACATTGTGCGCGCTTCTCATCGGAATGACCGGAACCGCCGAAGCGGAAGACTCGATCATTCCCCCTCCCGGTGCCGTCTACAGAAATGCCGGCCCCGTCAACGTCAAAATGACCGGCGGTGAGGTCCTGGATCTCCGACAGTGCCTCGCCGACGCCCAGGACGGCATCATCAACTACGCGCAGGAGCAGTGCGACCAGATCGCCATCTATGGTGACTACCTCGAGCTGCAGGACGTGAACTTGTTCGTGTATCCCGACGGATCCTGGGCGACGCCCGCCCTTTACCGAGGCAGGATCCTGGACGTGTGGACTTCGGGGGGCAGCACGGTGGCGATCATCCAGTGCCTTTCCAGCATCCGGGACGGCACGAGCCCCATCGCGATCAACATGTGCTCCCAGGCCGCTGGCCCGGGAAACATGATCGTCTTGTCGGGCGTGGGGGTCTACGCATACCAGTGACGGCGTGCTTTCGGTGAGGTGAGCCACCAGCGTCAGGGCGTGCGGTGAACCGGGTGGAGGCCACAGGGGCGGGAGCGACGCTCTCGCCCCTGGAACCGGTCCAGCGCTGTGATCGACAAGGAGAAGGCCGGAGAAAAGTACTACTGGTACCAGGCGATGTGCCGGGACGACGCGGAGCTGGCGGGGTTCACGAACGACAGCATCGGGTCGGTCAACTACCTGAAGGCGTTCCCGGTGGTGGACGGTGAGCCGACGGTCCCCACCCCCCCGTGTGGAACCCGAACAGGTCGCCCTGCAGGCCTACAAAGAATCTGGACCTGGTCGAGCCGGTCCTGGACCGTGACCCGAAGGCCACCCAAGGCACCCACAAAAATTGGACGTTGGTCAACATCCCCACGTGGTTCTGGGTCACCAATCCCCCAAGCCCTGGGCGGGAACCAGGACGTCCGCAGCATCACGGCCAAGGTCACCAAACCCGGCGGAGGAACCCTGTCGGTCCAGGTCACCGCCCGGACCCGGGGCCTGAAACTGTCCTCCCCGGCGGCGGAGTCCATGACCTGCCCGGCGTCCCCCTGGCCCGGGCCCGCCTGGCCTGGGCCAGGGACTGGGAGAAGAAGACGGCTGCACCAGGCCCTCGTCACCGACCTCCACTGACACCACCCGCGGGGAAGACAACCCGGAACCCCCGGAACGCCACGACGATCGCGTTTCCGCCCCCAGCCTGACGCCTCCGACCGTCCAGACAGCTGGCCGGAACTCGATCATCGCCCGAGGGCGGGTCCTGCGGGTTCCGAAGAGGATCCTGGGACTTGGGGTTTTTGGCGGGTGGTCCGGGCTACTTCTGGGGTCAGGTTTGTGGTTTTTCGGTGGTCTGGACTTTTTGGGGTGTTTCGTGGTGGGGTGGGGGCGCTCGGTTGGTGGGGTCGGGTGGGGCCTGTCTCCGGTTCCGTCACTGTGGGCGTCGTGGCCGTTTACGGCCCGGGGCCGTCGGGGGGTGGTTCGGGTGGGATCCGTTGATCCGG
>JAUPKJ010000071.1 GCA_030837505.1 Actinomycetota bacterium | reverse complement strand
GAAACAGGGGTCGGGAACGCCGCGGCCGCCCCGACTCCTCGGCCTCGTCGATCTCGACGGGCGGGAGTGGGGCGGCCGGCGGGGGGCTGAAAGTTCCTCGTGCCGCGGATCATTTCTTTCGCGGCGTCAGGCGGAGGACGGACTCAGGAACAGGTCTTCCATTCGAAATCGTAATCCGTCGAGAAACGAGCGGAGGTCGTGTCCATCGCCATGAAACTGATCTTGTTTCCCGCCTCGGAGTCGTTGAAGACCCGGAGCTCCGTGTTGATGTTGAGGTTGCGGTTCTCACCGCAGGGGGCGAACTTCAGAGAGTCCAGGGACGGGACATCGACGACGCTCCAGCTCCCCAGGTACGGACCTTTGAAGGTGTGTTTGTACGTCTCTGTCTGGGACATCCCGGTGAAATAGAAATGGGAGAGCTGGGTGCCCACAGCCCCCTGAACGAGATGCGCATATCCCCTGTAGGCGGCCTTGGAGACCGCGTAGGTGTAGCCCTTCGGTGCCTTCACCTCCAGGTTGACCTGGCAGTTCTTCCGGACGTCCACGGGGGAGAGCCCTTCGCCGTCCTGGACGACGAAGTCGTCGTAGAAGACGCGGAAACCCGTTCCGTCCGGGTACATCTGGGCCTTTGCCGTGCCCGCCGGGCATCCGGAGCCGTTGAGCGACACGATCCTCACCGAGACCGTGTCCTTCGCCGGAATTGCCGAGACGCTCTCGCTCGAATCTGCGTTCGCAGCCGTCGCGGGAATGATCAATGATGCCACGAAAAGGCTCGTGGCAAGAAACTTGGACATGACTGTTCCTTCCCTGGCGAATTTGTCAGGAGTGCGCCGTGAGGGATGAGGGCCGTCATTCTAGCCAAAACGCGCGCAAGGGGCAATAATGATATTAAGGGCAAGCGGTCATGCTCCCGATCACCGGGACAGGGGATCCGCCGCCTTTCCAATGCGTGAAGCTCTCCTGCGCGCGGTCGTTCCGGGGATCACTCCACCAGGGGCTCCAGGAGCCACCAGGAACCCAGGGCCAAAGCGCCCAGAGTGCACACCAGGAAGAAACCGATCCACAGGATTCCCGGGACGCCGGTCAAGACCGCCAGCTGATCCGCGTCGGACGTCGGAGCCCTCCCCCGACGGCGCTTGCGCTGGAGTTCCACGACCGGACGGGGCGCCGCCGCCAGCAGGAACCACGTCAGCAGATAGGCGGCGGTCCCCTGGGCCTGTTCGCTCCCCCAGGCCAGGATCGCCATGAGCGCGCCACCGGTGACAACGACCGTCAACAGGCCGAACGGGTTGCGCACGGCCACCAGGACGGCGGTGACCAGGGCCAGGAAGCCCCAGAGGGCCGCGTCCACGTGTCCCGCCGTGAGGAGGGCCGCCGCCGCCAGCCCGAGAGCAGCCGGGGCCGGATACCCGGCTGCAGCGGTCGTGACCATGCCGAAGCCCTCTGGTCTGCCGGAAGTCACCGTGAGACCCGAGGTGTCGGAGTGCAGTCGGATCCCGTGCAGCCTCCGCCCTCCCAGGAGCGCCACCCCGGCGTGTCCCGCCTCGTGGACGAGGGTGACCACATAGCGGGCCAGTCTCCAGCTGCGACCCCCGACGATGACTGCCAGGGCCAGGACGGCCGAACCCACCAGAACCCAGGTCTCCGGCGGCTGCTGGGTCGTCAACAGGCTGTCCCACATCTCCGCGATCCGCTCCACGGGGCATCTCTAGCACCAGAAACCCCCTGCCGGGGAGCGCCCACCCTGGTGATGGTGATGAAATATAACTTTTATGCCTTGAAATCCTTTTTGCGATTCTGAATTGCGGAAAGATTGCTGCTGTGAGGAGTCGCTCGAACACTGTTTGCCCGAGCCGTCCACAAGGTGGGGCTCCCCCCCTGACGCGAAGGGAGAGGACCGGGGAGAGTAGAGGGGTGAGACCACCATGGCGCCGGCAGACGACTCCCCTGAGCCGGCCGGAACCAGCGTTGCATCAGCCGGAACCAGCGTTGCATCAGCCGGAACCAGCGTTGCATCAGCCGGAGTCAGCCCTGAGCCAGCCGGAGCCAGCCTTGAACCCATCGGATGCGCCACTGCCCCTGGACGAGCCGACCCGGTCTGCGAGGGAATCGAGACAGTCCTCGGGGGAACCGACACTGCCGCTGAGGCAGGCGACAGCGCCCGGCAAAGGATCGACGCCGGCCCGGCGGGCAGCGGCCTTCCTCCTCACCGTGGCGGTGGGGATGGCCTTCGCCGACACCTCGATCGTCGTCCTGGCGCTCCCCTCGATCTACGGGGAGTTCTCCACGACCATCGTCACCGTCTCCTGGGTCCTGACCGGGTACGCCATCGCGGTCTGCCTGACAGGGCTGGTGCTGCTGCGGACCCGTCGCACCCTGACAACATCGGCACAACTGGCGATCGGGCTCCTCCTGTTCGTCCTCGCGTGCGCGCTGTGCGGGTTCGCGGTCTCCTTCCCCCTGCTGATGGTGGGGCGTTGCCTGCAAGGGGTGGCCGCCGCCCTGCTGCTGGCGGCAGCCGTGCCCGAACTGTCCGAACGCCTCGGCCCCGCAGCGGGCAGATCCGCCTGGAACACCGCTGCCGCGATCGGGCTGGCGGCGGGACCCGCCCTCGGGGGGATCCTCACAGAACTCTTCGACTGGAGGGCCATCTTCCTGGCCCAGCTGCCGGTGGCGCTCGCGGGCCTTGTCGCGATCAACGTAGGCCGGACCGGGCTCCTCATCGACCTGCGCGCGCGTCCGGACTCCCCCGGCTGGACCGGTGGTCCTGACCGGCGCAGACAGTTGATCATCACCCATTCGGGTCTGACCCTGTTGTCGGGGGCCCTGGTGGGGGCACTGTTCCTCGGGGTGTTGCTGGTGGTGGAGGTCTGGCGGTTCACCCCGCTCACGGGCGCCTTCGTCGTCAGTGCCCTGCCGGTGGGGATGCTGCTGGCTGTGCCGGCTCGGCGTCCGATGAACGACCTGTCGCGTTCTGTCACGGGCTCGCTGCTGCTGGCTGCGGGGTTGATCGGCCTGGCCTGGCTTCCCGATTCCGGGGCCGACTGGGCCGTACCCGCCCTCGCCCTGTGCGGAACGGGCCTGGGACTGATGACCCAGCCGCTGGACAGGGCGGCACTGCCCCCCGACGGTCACCCCACCCGAGACGGCACCTTCACCGTCCTCTCCCGGCACGCCGGACTCGTGATCGGGCTGCTGCTGGTCGCTCCCGTCCTGTCCGGGTCCCTGGAATCCGCCACGGGCAGAGCCATCAGCTCTGGCACGGCGACAGTGCTCGATGCCAGGATTCCCCTGCAGGACAAGATCTCGATCGCCCTGGCCCTCAGGGACGGCCTGGAGGAGAGCCCCCGCGGCCATCTGCCCGATCTCGTCACGGTGCTGGAGCCCGCGGACGCCGATCCCCAGAAGGAACGCAGCCTCGGTCTCGAACTGCAGGGCATGGTCCAGGACGTTCTGACCCGGTCCTTCAGGTCCTCCTTCGGAATCGCTGCAGGATTCGCCCTGCTGTCCTTGGTCCCGGGGCTGCTCCTGCTGACGGTCTCCAGATCCGGCCGAGGAGCCGGCCGAGGAACCGGCAGGGGACTGGCCGGTCGGCCCGCCGCAGGGGCCGTTCTCCGGCCCGGCCCGGCCGAGGCCGACACGAGGCGTTCCGGGACCGGCGGACCGGCGGTCCAACTCGTCGTCGTGATCGTGCTGCTGGCGGGGGCCGGGATCTTCCTGGCTGCCGAGAAGAGCTCGGGGGCCTCGGAGTTCGGCAGAGTCACCATCGCCGATCCCTGCAGGAAGAACCCGGATCCCTACCCCGGGGACGGGAACGACGCCGCGTTGCAGAGGGTCGCCCTGTCGACTCTCAACGGAGCCGCGTGCAAGGTCGGGATGTCGAGGGAGGAGTTCATCCTGGGGCTGGACGGCAAATCGCGGTTCGGGGGCAGGGCCCTGGCCGAGGACGACATCGAACCGGCGTTGCGATCAGGGCTGCGCCGCGCGATCGACGACGCCGAGAAGCGCGACGACCTGCCCGACTCCTTGGCCACGGGGCTGGGATTCCTCATCGACCACGCCCCTGTCTCCTGGCTGATCGACAGGTTGGGGTTGGGAAGGACCGACTGATCGCCAGACTGCTCAGTGACACATGACGACGTTGGATTTGTTCCCTTGGGGGCTTTCGCTCCTGTCAGGAGGATCATCAGATATGACCATGTCCGTCCGGGCATCCCGCCTTGGCATCACCCGAGTCCTGGGGACGTTGGTGCTGGGCATCCTCGCCCTGGGGACCACAACTGCCTGCTCCGACGAGAGCGGCGCGGTGAACTGCGATCTCAACTCCTGCACCGTCTCGATGGACCGCAACAACCAGGACGCCACCGTCTCCGTTCTGGGCGCTGACGTCTCGCTGGTCTCGGCAACCGGGAACGAAGCCGTTCTGACGGTCGCCGGGCAACAGGTCACGGTGCCCGTCGACTCCTCCACCCCCGTGGACGTCGGGGGACTGGGAGTCACCGTCACCTCCATCACCCAGGACGCGGTGAATGTGAAGATCGGCAAACTCTGACCTTCTCGCCGGTGGGCTCCGAACCGTTCGACGGGCCCACCGGGCCGCCTCGGCAGGCCCCGCGCACCCCGGTCCCGGCGGGGCACACAACCCGCCGGGAGCATCACGACGCCGGCCCGAAGCGCCGATGAACCGTTCGACAGCACCCGGCCGCGCCCTCCGGCGGGGCCGGGTCCTGTCAGCAGGAGCGTGCCGAGTTCGGCGACCGCGCGAGAGGCCCACTCATGTTCGAACTGTTTCTCGACCGGTTCCTCCTGGCCGTCACTCTCCTGGCCCTTCTCGCCGGAGCCGTCCTGCTCGGTACGGGTCGGGGGACGGCTGCGGAGGCCGTCTGGGCGACCGTCACGCTCCTGTCAGCCCTGCGGGCCCTGACCGTCGTCGTGGGAATGCTGCGGCGGGGCAGGATCGGTGCCGACCTCATCGCGGTCCTTGCCCTGCTGGGCAGTGTCGCGGTCGCCGAGTACCTGGCCGGCATCCTCGTGGCGGTCATGCTCTCCACGGGCCAGACCCTGGAGTCCTACGCCCGTCGTCGGGCTCACCGGGATCTGAGGTCCCTCCTGGAACACGCCCCCCGATCCGCGCGCAGACGCGGCGCGGACGGGGGGATCGAACAAATCGGACTGGACGACGTCCGGCCGGGCGACACACTGTTGGTGGCCCCCGGCGAGATCGTTCCCGTGGACGGCCAGGGCCGTGGTCCGACTCTCCTGGACGAGTCCGTGCTCACGGGGGAGCCTCTGCCCGTCGAACGTCCCGCAGGAGACCCGCTGCGCAGCGGCGCGGTGAACGCCGGCCCCAGCTTCGAGATGACCGCGACGGCCACGGCCGACCGCAGCACCTACGCCGGGATCGTGCAACTCGCCGAGCAAGCCGGCGCAGAACTCTCTCCCACGGTCCGGCTGGCGGACCGTTACGCGGCAGGCTTCCTGCCCCTGTCGCTCCTCGTGGCCGGGGCGGCCTGGTGTCTCGCGGGGGACCCCGTTCGCGCTGTCGCCGTGCTCGTCGTCGCCACGCCCTGTCCCCTGCTGCTGGCCATCCCGATCGCGATCGTCTCGGGCCTGTCCCGCACGGCCCGCCGCGGGGTCGTGGTCCGCGACGGGGCGGCCCTGGAGGCCCTCGGACAGGCCACGACCCTGCTCGTGGACAAGACCGGCACCCTCACCGTCGGACGTCCCCGCGTCACCGACGTCACGGCGGCCCCGGAGCACTCGCCCGACCATCTGCTGTCCCTGGCAGCCGCGGTCGAGGCGCTCTCCGAGCACGTCCTGGCCGGTGCCGTGGTCAGGGAGGCCGCAGCCAGGCGCCTGCAGGTGCCCCAGGCCGGCGCCGTCACCGAGGAACCGGGCAGCGGGGTGGTCGGACAGGTCGACGGACATCGGGTGAGGGTCGGTCGCCTCGGCGACCAGGTTCCGCCCTGGGCCCGGAGGGTCCAGCACCGGGCTGAGGCCGAGGCCCTGGCCGTGGCCTGGGTGGAGATCGACGGCCGACCGGCCGGGGCGATCCTGCTGCACGACCGGATACGACACGACGCCCCCCGAACCGTGCGCAGACTCCGCCGGGCGGGTTTCCGTCGGATCGTCATGCTCACGGGGGACCGCCCCGGGCCCGCCGCCCAGATCGCCGAACACCTCGGCCTGGACGACGCCGTGGCGGAATGCACCCCCGAGGACAAGACCAACCGGGTCCGGGCCGAAGCCGCGAACGCGGTGACGGTCATGGTCGGGGACGGCGTCAACGACGCCCCCGCCCTGGTGGCGGCCCAGGTCGGGGTGGCAATGGGCGCCCGGGGAGCCACGGCGTCCGCGCAGGTCGCCGACGCCGTCCTCACCGTGGACCGCCTGGACCGGCTCGCGGACACCGTGGTGATCGCCCGCCGGTCCCGACGCATCGGGGTGCAGAGCGCCGTGGCGGGGATGGGGATGTCCCTGGTCGCCATGGCCGTGGCCGCCGTGGGCCTGCTTCCCCCGGCCGCAGGGGCCTTCCTGCAGGAGGCCATCGACGTCGTGGTCATCCTGAACGCCCTGCGCGCCCTGACCGGTGACGAAGGTCTTCAACAGGTCGATTCCGGGACGGACGCGCTGCTGCGCCACTTCGCGGCAGATCACGAGGTGCTGCACGGTGCCTTGGACGATCTGCGCGCAGCCGCCGATGCCCTGGCGACCGATCCGTTGTCCGAGGGCACCAGGGCCGTTCTGCTGCGGGCCCACCGCCGGTTGATCGAGGACATACTGCCTCACGAGCGGGCCGAGGAACACGGCCTGTACCCGGCCCTGGTCGGAGCAGTGGGGTACGAGGTGACGGCGGCGATGAGCCGCGCCCACCTGGAGATCGACCGGCTCGCCACGCGGCTCACCCACCACCTGCAGGGCGCCCCCGGGGCCGTCCTCCAGCTGCAGCAGGTCCCGGACCTTCTCGCGGTCCTCTACGGCCTGCACGCCATCCTCGAACTGCATTTCAGTCAGGAGGAGGAGAACTTCTTCTCGCTGGCGGGCCGGCAGCAGGAAGGTGCCCTCCTCCCGCAGCCCGTCCTGGCCGGTACGGCTCCTGCCCGAAGCGGAGCTATCATCGGTCAGCGCTCGGTGAGGTGACAGGCGAGGGCGATCCCCCGGACAGCGAACGGACGAACCGACAAACGTGCACGGTTTCCTCACGGCGACACTGATCAGCACAGCGGTCGTCTTCGTCGCGGAACTCGGCGACAAGTCCCAGTTGATGGCGCTGACCTTCGCCACCCGCTATCGGCCCCTGCCGGTCCTCCTCGGCATCACGGTGGCGACCGCCGTGGTGCACGCCCTGTCGGTCGCCCTGGGGTACGGGCTGGGGAATGCCCTGCCGACCCGGTGGATCACAGTTCTGGCCGGGGCGGCCTTCCTGGGGTTCGCCGTGTGGACCCTGCGCGGGGACAGCCTGACCCCGGAGGAGAAGCAACGGGCGGACCGGTCCACGGGCTCGGTCGTCCTCACCGTCGGGACAGTGTTCTTCCTGGCGGAGCTCGGGGACAAGACGATGCTCGCCACGGTGACTCTGGCCACCCAGCACGGCTGGGCCGGGACGTGGCTCGGCTCCACCCTCGGCATGGTGGCCGCGGACGCCCTGGCGATCCTGGCGGGACGTCTCCTGGGCCGGCGGTTGCCCGAACGACTGGTGGCGTTCGGGGCCGCCGCGCTCTTCGCCGTCTTCGGCCTGTGGCTCCTCGGGGACGCAGCCCTGGGATGACTCGGCGGCCGGGGCCCGCGCAGCGGTCGGGTGCTCCCACCGTGCGGACCCCGTCGACATCCGGTCTCAGGCAGCGCTGCAGGTGAGTTCGGGAACAGGAGTGCTGCTGCCCGAACCGATGAACCCGAAGCTCGTGCTGGATCCGGGGTTGAGGGCGGCGTTGTGGGACACGTTCGTGGCGGTGACCGTGGAACCGGAGGTGTTGATCTGGGCGTTCCAGGCGGAGGCCACCGACTGCCCGGGGGCGAAGGTCCAGGTGACGGTCCAGCCGCTGAGCGCAGCATCACCCGCGGTGACCTTGACCTCGGCCTGGAACCCGCTGGACCAACTGCCGATCACCTTGTAGGCGGCGGTGCAGTTGTCGACGGGAGGGGTGTCGGTCGGGGTCTGCGTGGGGGTGCTGGTCGGGGTGTCGGTCGGGGTCTGCGTGGGGTCCTCCGTGGGGACGACGCCGCTGAAGACCGAGGCCTCCTTCGCGGTCTTCTGGATGCCGTCGGCGCCCTGGAAGATGCGCTTGCCCCAATCGGACAGGGTCTTGGCATTGAAGTCCTTGGCCATGTCGAGGTAGCCGACGTCGCTGCTGTTCCCGCTCCAGGACCAGCCGATGTAGCCGATCCCCAGCGACTGGCAGGTCGCCATGATGGCGTCCTCGTCGGGATCGCCGTCGGAGTGGTTGCTCCCGAACTCCCCCACCACGATCGGCAGGTTGTTCTTGACGAAGGTGTTCAGGTAGCTCTTGACCTCGGCGGCCGTGTCGAACACGCCGTACATGTGGATCGAGAAGATCGTGTTGTGGTTCGGGTCTGCGCTCGCGACTGTTTTGGCGTTGTCCCGCATGACGAAGGCCCAGTCCTGGCCCCAGTTCGGAGCGTCCACCATGATCGCGTGCTGGAGCCCGGCATTGCGCAGCTTCTTGATGGCCGCCGAGGTGTCGGCGGTCCAGCCGGAGTAGCTGTTGTTCCCGTAGGGTTCGTTCCCGATGTTGACGATGATGTGGTCCTCGTGGCCCACGAGAGCGCTCTTGATCCCCACCCAGTAGTCGGCGGCCTGGGCCAGGGTGATGGCTCCGCTCTGTTCCCCGTAGCCGGTCGTGTCATGCACCTCCAAGACGCAGATCAGGCGATTCGACGTGCACAGCGAGATCACCCGGGAGACGTCGGCGGCGTCGTTCTTCGTCCAACGATGACCGGAACTCAGAACCACCCGGACGGTGTTGGCGCCCAGGGACTTGATGTCCTTGAAGGAGCCCGTCCGATTCGTGTACCAGGTGTGTGCGTGGCTCACCCCACGCATCACGAACTGGTTGCCGTCGGACTCCACGATCTTGGTTCCGTTCACGTGCAACCCTGTGGCGGCCTGGGCGGGTGGTGTTACCGCGAGGAAGGATGCCAGGAGCCCGACGGCCAACGAACCCGCGACCGCGAATAGTCTCTTCATGATGTACCTCTGACTGGTTGCGTCGACGTGGAATGGTCCCGTCGCCTCTCGTCCCTCTCCGGTCCGGACAGGACCGTCCGGAGCCTCGATCCCGAAAGTTCCACCTCACCGGTCAGGGGGCCCGGTCCCTTCCCGAGGCCCGGGTCCGTCCCGTCGGCGGTCGTTCTCGTGCCCCGTGCGGACAGCTGATCGTGTCTGACGGTGCCTGAAAGGACCCCTGCACAGGGCGTTTTTCGGACCACAGCGGATCTGTGTTCGGGGAGGGAACGGCGAACGCCGTGGACCTCTTGGTCGGCCGGTTAGATGGACATCGGTACGACGATCGGCATCTGGGAAGGGGAACGGTAGCCCACGACGTCCGGGATGTCACCACGGCTGAACTGGTTCAGAAAAATTGCGTGAAAATGGCTGTCCCCGTTCGGGCCCTGGCTCTGGGACCGGGTCGGGAAGTCACCGACTGTCGCCCTTCCCAGCCCCTCGGAGCGTTCCCGACGGGAGTCGCAACGGGCAGAGGGGAGGGACGGGGACGGCGGGGGGCGCGGACCTCCGTCCCGCCTGAGCTGCCGGGCAGGGACGCCTCCTGGTCCCTCCCGCCGAGGTCGCCCCCGCCGGGTGCCCGCGCTGAGCGGATCCCGGGGCGCCGGGCCTCGGCCCGGTGCGAGGAGGGGACGAGGAGGGGTGTGAGGTGAACGTGACACGCCATACACCCTTTCCGCGTCCGCCCGACCGCCCCTTCCGTCCCATTGGTCACCAAGAGTGAATTCTGCAAGCGGAACGTAGGACGTGGGTCATCGGACTCCGAAAGCGCCTACGGCGGGTGAAACCTGCGGTCGGCCCGCTTCCGCCGGGGTGGGATCCGGGTGGTCCCCGCGGAAGTGCGGTTCGAACCGTCCGGGACGCCTGCTTTCGAACAGCTTTTCGGTAAACGCTTACGGTAACTTATCGTGACGGAACAATCTCACATTATCTTCCTTGTGGGTGCATTCCCGGATCGTGAATTACGGCTCTCCGTGCGGAGCGAGGTTGCCCCTCGACGTCCGGATTGAGTAGATTGATTGTGATCTCTGATAACCCAGTCCATCGCCGCACTGGGCATTCCCAGGGGACCGGTGGACCCCGGCGGTACACCGGTCGCTCCGAACAGGACGCGAGGATCCCTAGTCATGATCGAAGTCATTGAGGTCCCGACCGGACCCTCTCTGGATGATTACGCGACATCGATGCATCTGACGGACGCAGTGGCGGAACTGAGGTCGGCCACGGAATCGATCACACCTCTCTTCGAGGGAAGGACGGTCTGGCTCGTCAATTCGACCGCCCGCGGAGGCGGGGTGGCCGAGATGCTCCCCCGCCAGATGGGAATCATGGAGGAACTGGGGGTCCGCACGCGGTGGGCCGTCATGGGAACCGACCGCCACGAACTCTTCCACCTCACCAAACGTCTGCACAATCTGTTGCACGGAATGGGAGAGCCGTGCATCTCCGATGAGGACAGAAACCTTTACGAAGAAGTGAGCAGAGAACTGCAGGCGGACTTCGAACCCATGGTCGGCCCGGAGGACATCCTTCTGATACACGATCCCCAGCCCGCGGGGCTCGGCGCTCTTGTCAAGGAGTCCCTCGGAATCCCCGCCGTCTGGAGATGTCACATCGGACTCGACGACGACGTTCCTGCGACCCGCGCGGGATGGAGTCTGCTGGAGCCCTACGTCAGCCGGTACGACCGGGTGATCTTCTCTGCCGAGGAATACGTTCCTCCTTTCCTGTCCGACCGTTCCGGTCTCGTACGGCCCGCGCTGGATCCCTTCAGCGACAAGAACCAGTACCTGACCCCTCAGGAGATCATCGACGTCCTGGGACGGGCGGGGCTGGCCATTTCCCCTCACCCTCTGTTGTCCCCTCCCTTCTCCCGCCAGGTCGAGCGCCTGCAACCAGACGGCAGTTTCAAACCAGCCACGACCCCTGATGACCTGCGGATCCTCCACCGGCCGATGATCATGCAGATCTCCCGCTGGGATCGCCTCAAGGGATGGGCCCCGCTCATGAAGGGCTTCGAACTGTTCAAGGGCGAACTGCTCCGGGACGTCAGCCCTCAGGACCGTCGCGCGATCGAACAGACCGGACTGCTGCTGGTGGGACCGGAACCTGCAGCCGTCCAGGACGATCCCGAGGCCGTCGAGGTCCTCGACGAACTCTGCCATCAGTACCGAACGCTCCCCCCGGAGGTGCGCAAGGACGTCGCCCTGCTGTCCCTGCCCATGGAGGACCAGGAGGAGAACGCCCGGATCGTCAACGCTCTGCAGAGCAGCGTCACCGTCGTGGTGCAGAACTCCGTGCGGGAGGGGTTCGGACTGACGGCGACCGAACCCATGTGGAAGGGAACCCCTGTCCTGGTGAGCAACGCCTGCGGACTGCGTCAGCAGATCAGGCCCGGAACCGATGGCGACATGATCCAGGACCCGCAGGACCCGGTCCAGGTCGCGCGGGCCCTGGGGCGGGCCGTGTGCGAGCCGGACCGCCGGGCCACCATGGCCCGCAGCGCCCAGCGCAGGGTCCGGGAGGAGTTCCTGGTCTTCACCCAGGTCGCACAGGAGTTGCAGATCCTGGCCCAGACCCTGCGAGCACCCCTGGCCCGGTAGGCGCCCCGACACGGTGGGCGCCTCGACACAGCAGACGACACGGCAGGCGCCCGGCCGGGTGAGAACTGCGGGTGCGGGGAGGGGCTCAAGAGCCTTCCCGCACCCGCCGCCGATGCCGTCGGCCCTCCGCTCGGCGAATCGCGTTGAGCTGGGCGATTCGTTGCAAGTTTCGCCCCGGCAAAGCGACCGATCTGCACTGTTCATGCCTTTTCCGACTCGGTGGGGCGCCGCCGACCGCTCCGCTCCTACGGTCCGGACAAGAGCCACGAAGGAGGCCCCGCCGATGTACCGTCCCCACCTCGCCCGTGACAGCCGTCGACATTTGCTGGTCGCAGCGGTCCTGACCGTTCCCCTGGCCGCCACCGGCCTCGCGTCGGGGGCCCTGGCCGCCGACACCGGGCGGACCTCGTCCGGACCGTCGTACACGAACGCCTCGTTGGAGGTCACCCAGCGCGTCGAGGACCTGCTGGGCCGCATGGGCCTCGACGAGAAGATCGGTCAGATGACGCAGGCCGAGCGTCAGGACGTCACCTCGGAGGAGGTCGCGCGCTACCGGATCGGCTCGGTCCTGTCCGGCGGGGGCTCCGTCCCGGCCCAGAACACCGTCAGCGGTTGGTCCGACCTGTACGACGACTATCAGCGGGCGGCGATGTCGACCCCGCTGAGGATCCCCATGATGTACGGCGTGGACGCCGTCCACGGCCACAACAACCTGTCCGGCGCGACCGTCTTCCCCCACAACATCGGGCTGGGCGCCACGCGCGATCCGGCCCTGGTCGAACAGGTCTCGCGTGCTGCGGCCGAGGAGGTCGCGGCCACGGGGATCGATTGGACCTTCTCCCCGTGCCTGTGCGTGGTCCGCGACGACCGTTGGGGACGCACCTACGAATCCTTCGGGGAGACCCCGGACCTGGTGTCCTCGATGGCGTCCGCGGTCACCGGGTACCAGGGGCCCTCCCTGGGCGGGCCGACAGCCGTCCTGGCCACGGCCAAGCACTACCTCGGCGACGGCGGCACGACCGACGGGGTCGACCAGGGCGACACCCAGCTGTCCGAGGCCGAACTGCGTCGGATCCACCTGCCGCCCTTCAAGGCCGCCGTCGAGCGCGGGGTCGGATCGGTGATGGTCTCCTTCAGCAGGGTCAACGGACAGCGGATGCACGGCAACCGCTACCTGCTGACCGATGTCCTCAAGGGGGAACTCGGCTTCTCCGGGATCGTCGTCTCGGACTGGGCCGGGATCGATCAACTGGACGGCGCTCCGGGCTTCACGGCCCAGGAAGTCGCAACGGCCGTCAACGCGGGCCTTGACATGCTCATGGTGCCGGAGAAGTTCGAACAGTTCATCACCTACCTGCGGTCGAACGTCGAGTCGGGGGCCGTGCCGATGTCCCGGATCGACGACGCGGTCCGCCGCATCCTCACCAAGAAGTTCGAACTCGGCCTGTTCGAGTCCCCCTACACCGACCGGGCCCTGACCGGGACGGTCGGCAGCACCGCCCACCGCACGCTGGCCCGAGAAGCGGTCAGGGCCTCCCAGGTGCTGCTCAAGAACGACCGGAAGGTGCTGCCCCTGTCCCCCGACGGCGGCAAGATCTTCGTGGCGGGCAAGAGCGCCGACAACATAGGCAACCAGAGCGGTGGCTGGACCCTGACCTGGCAGGGCCACTCGGGGAACACCGTCCCGGGCACGTCGATCCTCCAGGGCCTCCGGCAGGTCGCCGGCTCGGGCACCACGGTGACGTACCAGCGTGAGGGCCAGGGGATCGACTCGAGCTACCGCGCGGCGATCGCCGTCCTCGGCGAGACCCCCTACGCCGAGGGCGTGGGGGACGAACGGACGCTGCCGACCCTGGACCAGACCGACCAGGCGACCCTGAACCGTCTGGCCGACTCCGGGGTGCCCGTGATCGTCGTCCTGGTCTCCGGACGGCCGATGGACCTGTCGAACACCCTGCCGAGGATGAACGCCCTCGTGGCCTCGTGGCTGCCGGGAACGGAAGGGGCCGGGGTGGCGGACGTGCTGTTCGGTCGAGCCCCTGCGACCGGGAAACTCCCGGTCACCTGGCCGTCGTCGGCCGCGCAGGAACCGATCAACGTCGGGGACGGCAAGACCGGTCTGTTCCCCTTCGGCCATGGCCTGAGTTACTGACGCAGCCTTCCCTCGACGATCGCGCCGCCCGTTCCCGTCCCGTTCCGGCGGGCGGCGCCGGGGACACGCCGCTGCCCTCCACTTTCTACCGGCCGGGAACAATACAATTGGTATCGCATTCATTACTTTCCGTGTAATGCATGTCCTCGGGGAGACCTGTCATCCAGTAGGAGGAGGAACGAGGACGATGCGCAGGACACAAGCGGCGGCGGCACTCGCGGTGGTGGGATTTCTGCTGGGGGCCCTCCCCTCGGGCCCGGCGTCCGCGGCGGACGGAGGCTCCGATCCCCTCCAGGAGGCGGGCGTGGCGCTGCCCTACGGCAGCACCGGGTGGTGGTACAAGCAGATCCCCGGGACCGGTGGCGCAGTACCTGAGGAGCCGCCGCAGGAAGCCGCGATCTGGTCCGGGGGACGGGCTCCCTTCGGGAGCACCGCCGGTCCCTGCACGTGGAACAACCCCACCCAGGTCAAGACACTGTGGGCGGTCAACACCGATCTGGTGCTCGTGCGGGACTTCCGCCTGCCGCCGAACGCCACGAACGTTCGGATCATGGGAACGGTCGACAACGACGCCCTGATCCACGTCAACGACCACATTGTTCCGAAGGTCTTCAGCGGCAGTTGCCAGGCCGGCGCGATCAACGCGGTGATCCCCGACGCCAGTCTCAACGCGAACGGCACCAACGTCGTCATGATCCATGCCAGCGATCATGGGGTCGCCACGTACCTCGACGTGCAGATCACGTATATTGTTCCGCTCCCGGACGGCGATCAGGACGATGCGCCGACGGGGGACTCCACCGCGCACTGATCCCGTACGGCACAGCGTGTCCGGTCGGGAAACTGGGCCGTGCCCGGCTTGCGACCGATCTTCCGGTCGGTCGCAAGCCGGGCACGGCCCAGTGATGCGCGCTCGTCAGAGGTGTCCCGCACCGGCTCCCGCGGACACGCTGGACTTGACGCCGTCGGCGGCGTCCGCCGAGTAGGAGTACGGGATGGCGGCGACGGAGCCGGACGCCTGGCCCGAGCCGGAGTTCACGAGCTTGTTGTTCTTCGCGACCAGGGTGCCGGGGCCGGAGTCGGCCTCACCGAGGTGGAAGGGATCCTCGACGTTCTCGAAGTAGTTGGCTTCCACGAGCACCCCGGCCCCCTCCGTGGAGGCGACACCGTAACCGGAGTTGTTCGAATAGTAATTGTTGTACACGTGGACAGGGTTGGCGAAACGAACCCTCGGGTGACGCTGGCTCGTGCCGTCGAACCAATTGTGGTGATAGGTGACGCGCAGATGCCCCTTGTCCTCGCTCCCGTTGGTGTCGCTGTGCCCCAGCAGGCAGGTCTTGTCGTGGCCGAGGAAATGGTTCCACGAGACCGTGACGTAGTCGGACGCCCGTTTGATGTCGACGGCTCCGTCCTTGCCCTTGCTGAAAGAGTTGTGATCGATCCAGACGTTCGTCGCCGCGTTCTGGACGTTGATGGCGTCGTCGCCCCAGTCCTTGAAATTGACGTTCCGGACGACGACGTTCTTGACCCCGGAGATGTTGAGGCCACCACCCGTGATCGTGGCGTTCGCTCCCGTCCCGAGAATGGTCTTGTCAGCGGCGACCTTGACCATGTCCGACAGGCTGATGGTCCCGGACACCTGGACTGTCTGCGACGTGGAGGACCCGACGGCGGCGGTGAACGCCGAGGCATCGGAGACCTTCACCACCTTCGAGGAGGACCCCCCGGACGTGCCGCCGTTCTGCGTGGCCCAACCGACCACCCCTGTCGCCACCGGGCTGCCGCCGCCCCCGTCCTCGGAATCGCCGGGGACACCGGTGGGTGCAGTCGACTCCGGTGCGGTCACCGACGGGGTGGGAGCGGGCGTACCGGCCGGAACGCCCGGGGCCCCGGGAAGCGTCGGGGCGCCGGGGGACGCCGTGGGCCACCCCGGGACCGCAGTCCTGGACGGCGTGGGCCGACGGTGGTCGCCCTGACCCCCCGGCCACCCCCAGAACCAGCCCTCCGAGTGACTCGAGGCCGAGGCCCCGGTGGCCACGAGGGCGCCCCCGCCGCCGATCGCCACGATCGTGAGGGTGACGACGGCGACGCGGCACCGTTTCGAACGCCCCGAGAGCGGGCGGAGAAGAAGGGAAGGCTTCATGGTCGTCGCCTCTCGCTGTGATCGATTGCCGAGCAGCGCACCGCCGACGCCACGCCGTACCGAAGAATCCACGGAATCGCCGCGGAGGCAGCAGGTCGCTCTTAGAGCGACCGGCAAAGGAGCCACCAGGCCCCGAAGGAGGTCCACGGATTCTCCGTGTTCGCAGGGACCGGGTTCCCGTGCCGTTCGGAAAGGCCGGTCCTCGTGAAGAGGGACTTTAGTGACACCTTTTTGCAAGGTCAATGACAATGATTGGCATCGTCACTGCCTGCGACCGGTCGGAGCTCATGGGACGTGACCCCCTCCGGTCTACCGCTGTTCCAGTCCCCAGCGCTCCGCCGAGGTCGTCCCCGAACAACTCGTGAGGACAGCGTCCCCTCCCGCCTCGCTCGACCTGTTCACAATGCCCAGACAGAGCCCACTGGGCACGTGCTCGAGCAGGACAGAGGCCCCGGAGGCCCCCTTGAGCCGCCATCGGACGGCCTGCCCCGAGCAGGATCGGACGACGGCCCCCGACCCCCGCGACCCCGGCAGCGCGCCGCTGCCCAGACACGTGCCCGTGTTCGCCAGCACCAGCATGATCCGCTCATCGCCCGCGTCGGAGAAGCCCCACACGTGCCGCACGGAGGAGGACTCCGCGTGCTGCTCCACCCGGTTTCCCGCTGCCCCCAGGACCAGCCCGCTGCCGACATTGCGCAAGAGCACGCTGCCGTAGGCCACCGGCGCACCCCCGACGGGATCCTGCGCCCCGACGCTCGGGGAAGGAGCCTTCTGTGCCGCAGAAGGCGCGGGAGCGCTCGCCCCAGCGACCGGCCCGGACGCGCCGGAGCCGTCGGCGGGATGCTGCGGGTCGCGGGGAGCCTGATCGACGGACTGTCGGGACTTCTCGGCGGCGCCCGTGGGGGGCACCCCCTCCGACGCGGCCTTCACCGTGTCGTCCGGCCCGGGGGAGGCCCCGGCTGTTCCCGTCCCCGGGCCCCGCTTCGAGGAGGACGGGTCGGTGCCGGCCCCGTCCTGTCCGGTCCCGGAGGGGAACGGATCGCCGTTGCCCGGAGGAAGAGCAGTCCCGGGGTCGTCGGAGCCCCCGGTAGTGGCGAGGACGAATCCCAACAGGCCGAGGACCAATACGGTTCCGGCCACGACCAGGGCTCTTCTGCGGCCGGTCAGGGGGACCAGCCTGCCGTGCGCGCCCTCGGGCTCGTTCAGGATCAGCGGGCGGGCGTGTTGGAAACGAGAGCCTCCCGTGGGCTCCTTCGGTGTTCGGTCGCGGTCGGGAGGAGTCACCCGGCCGGAGGCCTCAGACATAGGGGTTCCCCGCAGAGTCGGTGCCGATCGGCAGCCCCATACTCGGATGGCCCGGTGGCCTGCGTGACACCGGGCTCCCGGCAAGGGCCTTCCGCAGGTCGTCCAGGGCGGTCCCGGCCGGCGCCGACGCGGTGCCCTCCCGGGGGAGTTCCTCCAGCAGGACGGTCCCCTCCGGGTCGATCCGCAGCACCCGGAAGGACGTGCCGGCGGCCAGAGCGACCAGCGGGCCCGGTGTCCGGTCCGGCAGACGTTCGATACGCCGGGCCGAACGGCACCACAGCAGGTACTGCGCCTCCACCGGTTCTGACCAGTCGACGGGCCCTGGGCAGGCCACGACGAACCCCGGTTCCCGCAGGACCTGCCCGGGGCGCAATCGGTTCAGGTCAGTGCCCTGCGCGATCGGTCGGACGGCGAGTCCCTCGTACCGGGGCAGGTGTTCCAGGGCCGAGGCCACGCACAGCGCGTACCCGCGGTGTTCGGCACAGCCCCCCGAACGCAGCCACTCGTCCAGGTGCCGCGATCCGATCTGCCATCCCGTCAGCCAGGCCCGCAGCGCCACCTGATCGATCGTCGGGACGGCTGCGGCGTCGACGCCCTCACAGGGGGGACCGCTCAGGGCCACGGCCACCGTCATGAGGTCGAGGGCCGGTCCCAACAGGGTCTTCAGGGCAGCTCGCGCGGATTCGTCGGCCCGCTCCCGCCTGTCGAGCAGCACCGGAGCATCGTCGGGCACCGGAGCAACGGACGGCGGAACATCGGGCAGCGCCGGAGCGTCGTCGGGCACCGGAGCGTCGGGCAGCGGGACGGGGGTGTCCCCCGGTCCGACCCATCGGATCTTCCACCGGTCGGCGAGGGCCTCGCCGACACTCAGGACGGCGGGGGGCGCCTGGCCGAGGGCCCTGACCCACAGCCGTTCCCTCACCTCGGGTTCGAGAACTCCCAGCAGGCTGTTCACCGTGGGCCAGATCGTCCGGGGCAGGGGATGCCCCTGGGCTCCCACCAGCAACAGCGCCCGATCATGGTCCGGCTGGAAGCCGCGAAACTCCTCGGGCAGGTCCTGTTCCCCGGTCCGAGGAGGACGGACCCACATTCCCTGGGGCACTATTTCGATCTGCCAATCGGTCTCGGTTCGGAACGTCGGCCGCCCCGGTAGGGCTTCGGGCGACGGCGGGAAGGCGTCCGGCAGGGGATCCCAGGACGTGACACTCACCGGTCCTCCGGGAAGACACCGCAGCCTGCGGGCCGGTGGGCGCCACGAGGGACGGCCCGCGGCATCGCAGACGACGACGTACCGCACGCCGTCGCCGTCCAGCAGGGGCAGGCCCGTCCACGCCGAGACCTCCTCCCCCAGGGCGTCGGCGACGGCCGCGAGGCGTCCGTTCCCCGCCGGCCGGGAGGGCTGAGGCCCCCACTCGGCGAGCGCGATCCGTTGACGCAGGTGGGGGTCCAGGGTGCTCAGCCAATCGGCGACGGCCCTGTCGGGAACAGGGGGCTGTTCGGGGCGTCCGACGATGACCGTGCACCAGGTGTCGTCCGCGGGGACGGCGAAGGCCAGGTCCTCGGGTTGCACGACCCGGTTCCCGGGATCGACCGTTCTGTGGGGGCCCCCGGGGTCGTGGCACAGCAGCCATCCGGAGGGGATCGCCACGGCTCTGACCCCGTGTTCACCGCGTTCCCCGCGCCCACAGCGCTCTGGGACGTCGAGGGCCCAGCGGGACCACGACGGCGAGGGAAATCGGGCGTTCTCCTCGCCCGTGACGCGTCCCTCGCAGAAGCGCACCCACCGTCCGGTGCCGGACAGCGGTCCGTCGGGGTGTACGAGGAACAGGGACCCGTCCGGCAGGACGACCACGCTGCCGTCGGGGGCCAGGACCTGTATCCCGAGCCGCTCGGTCAGGCGTTGAGCCGCACAGGGTCGTCGTCCGCAGGCGCGGCCGCTGCCGGCCAGTGCCATGCGCAGGCAGTTCCGGCCGGCGGCCAGGGCCGTCCCGGCCACTTCCCGCAGGGCTCCGGCCGCGGTGTCGAGGCGGATCCCCTCGGCCAGCAGGACGGTGGCTCTTCCGTCCTCCTCTGGCAGGAGTCCTGCGACGCGGCGCAGGAGGGAGGCGTGGTGGCCCGTCTGCTCGCCCAGGACGAGGAAGGTCCAGCCGTGTCGTTCCAGGGCCACGTCGCGCGAGCGCAGTACCCCGGAGGGCCGCAGGGCGACCGGGGATCGTGCCCGTGCCGGTCCCCCTCGCCGTCTCGCCCATGGAGCGAACACCCGCCTGCCCCTTCTCCAGTTCCGCTCCTGGCTGCGGTCCGGTGTTTTCGTGCTGTCCACTGGCACTCTCACGATCCGGTGGTGCGTTCACCGCACCATGCCACTGCGAAACAGGTCAACTCGTCGGGTCCGCAGTGCTGTGTTCCCTCCGGGGGTCCTCGTTCCGGGGGGCCTCGTACGGATCGGCCGCGTTCCGGCCTGCACGGCACAGGAGCGTTCACTGGTACTCAGCGACGTGGGGGCCTTCAGCGTTTCTGTCGGATCGGCCGTGTCCGGCCGCTGGGGTCTGTCCGGAGCCATGAGCCAGTCGGCGAACAGACCTTCCAACTGTTGTCCGGAACAGTGTTCGGCCAGGGCGAGGAATTCTTCGATGCTGCCGTTGGCGTAGCGGTGGGTCGCGGTCCAGGTGCGCAGGACCCGCCGGAAGGCCCTGTCTCCGATGGCCGTGCGCAACGCGTGTACGGCCATCGCGCCCCGTTGGTACACCGGGGTGGAGAACAGGTTCATGGTGCCGGGGTTTCCCGGGGGGATCATCCAGAACCTGTCGCCGACCGGGTGCTTGCGGTAGAGGAGTTCGAAGTGTTCCTGGGCCGTTCCCAGGCCCTGCTTCTCCGACCACAGCCATTCCGTGTAGGTGGCCAGGCCCTCGTTCAGCCAGATGTCTCTCCACTGCCGCAGGGACACGCTGTCGCCGAACCACTGGTGCGCCAGCTCGTGGACCACCACCGAGGTGTTGACGCCCCCGGCGAAGAAGCCGGGGGCGTACACGGGGCGGGTCTGGTTCTCCAACGCGAACTTCACGCCGTCGTGCGGTCCCACGACGCCGCCCTGGGCCTCGAAGGGGTAGGGCCCGAGTTCCGCGCTGAGGAAGTCGAGGATCTCGTCGGTGCGACGCAGGCTGTCCTTGGCGGCCTGCGTCACCGGTCCCAGGTCGCTGGACCAGGCCAGGATCTGCGGCAGTCCCCGGGAGGTGCGGGTGAACTCCATGTCGTACCGGCCGATCACCAGGAACATGAGGTAGGTGGCCGTCGGACGGGAGCTGCGCCAGTTCCACCGGGTCCATCCGTGTTCCCGGCGCACTTCGTTCAGGGTCCCGTTGCTGATCGCCTTGGTGTTCGCGTCGTCCGTGGGGATCGCGATCGAAACGTCGAAGGTCGCTTTGTCCCGGGGGTGGTCGTTGCCGGGGAACCACCAGGCCGAGATCGACGGTTCCCCGACGGCCATGGCCCCGTCCGAAGTGCGGTGCCAGGCCGATCGTCCGTCCACCAGGACCTGCGAGGGCACGGCGTCGTAGGACACGGCCACCCTCGCCGTGCGGCCGGCCCTCAGCTGCCGGGCGGGCGTGATGCGCAGCTCGGTGTCCTGGCGCGTGAAGGCGGCCGGGCTGCCGTTGACGACGACCTCCGTCGGGTCGAGGGCGAAGTCCAGGGTCAGGCTCTCCAGGTTCCTCGTCGGCAGGAGCCACAGGGTCGCCGTGCCCCGGAGCCGGTCGTCGGTCGGCGTGTACCGCAGGCGCAGGGCGTAGTGACCGACGTCGTACCCGCCGTTGCCGTTCCCGGGGAAGTAGTCGTCCCCCAGGCCCTCGTCCCCGTGGACGGCCCGCAGCGACGCGGGCGCGGTGGCGGGGGACGCGGCAGCGCCGGGGAGGGCCGGCCCGAACGAACCGGCCAGGAGGCAGACGGCGGACAGGACACGGGCCAGGACCGACGAGGTCGAGGGCTGCCGTCTGGGCACGGGAACCTCCTGATCGGGGCGCCGGACCTCTCCGACGACTCGGAACACGGACCCGACGCTGCGCTGGGTCCGGTTGGTGCCTGGACATACGGTCGAACGCGGCCGGGGAAGTTCCGATCCCGTCCGGTGCGAACCGGGTGACTGTCGGTCGCGGTGGCCGTCGGACGTGGTGGCCGTGGCTGTCGGTCGCGGTGGCCGCCGGTCGCCGTAGAGGACAAAGTAGATACGACACGCCTACCGCGCCAAATGAACATACAGTGTGATATGCATCACTGGGTCGTGTTCTGCGGTAACCGGCCGAGGTCACCCGGCGTTTTCGGGAGAAATCCGATCCGGGGGGTCGATCTGCTCGGGACGCTCCGCGGGGGCGATCTGTTCGGGACGGCGTTGCTGGAACACCGGCATTGTGCGTCCCGCGAACACGACCCGGTCCCGCCCCAGGGCTTTGGCCCGGTACAGGGCCTCGTCGGCCTGCTGGAGGAGGGTCGCCGGACCGTTCTGATCCCGGACGGTCGCGACGGCGACGCCGATGCTCGCCGTCACTACGGGGGCCACCGTCGAGCTCTCGTGCGTGATGGCCGAGTGCGCCAGCAGCCTGCGGAACCGGGCCGCCACGGCCGCAGCGGCCTGTTCCCCGCAGCGGGGAAGCACCACGATGAACTCCTCCCCGCCGAACCGGGCCGCCAGGTCGTCCTCGCCGCGTACCGAACGCTGCAGGCAGGAGGCGATGGTCCGCAGGGCGTGGTCCCCCGCCAGGTGTCCGTACCGGTCGTTGTACGGCTTGAACAAATCGACGTCGACCATGAGTACCGCCAGCCGGTCCGCGTTCCTCGCGAGCTCCGACCAGTGCCAGTCGAGGTGCTCCTGCAGGGCCGTCCGGTTGGCGATCCTGGTCAGCCCGTCGAGCATGAGCGAACGGTGCAGTTCGGTGTTGGCCTGCTCCAGCTCGCGGGTCCTGCGGGCCACCAGCCTCTCCAGGGTCGCGGCGTGCTCCTCCAGCTCCTGGGCGGTCACGACGATCTCCAGACTGCGGCTGAGGTCCAACCGCAGTACCTCCGCTGGGGTCGAGGGCCCGGAGAGCACGTCGAACAGCACGAAGCCGAGTTCCCGATGGGCTCCGGACAAAGGCTGCATCACCATGGTCCCGGCCTCGACGATCTCCGGCCAGAGCCTGGCCGGCAACATCTCGTGCGTCGGGAAGACCTCGTTCGGCGAGGGACAGGGCTTCCGTTTCAGGTACTCCAGGACCAGACGAGCCTGTTCGACCTCCACCGGCGTACCCACCGGTGTTCCCACCGGCCGGTCGTACAAGGACAGGAAACACCGGTCGATTCCCAGCCTGCTCAGTTCCGAGGCCACCACGTCCACGACCTCGCGCACCGTGCGGCAGCGGATCGTGGCCCGGGTCAGGCCGATCACCGAGTCCTGGGCCGCCAGCATCTCCCTGCTGGAGATCGCAATGGAGATCGCCGTGGCCAGCCCGCCGTCCGGCTCCCGGTCGACCCCCACGGTGGACGCCCGCACCACCAGATGGGAGGGGACCACCACCCTGCGGGGTTCGCCCCTGCCCTCGATCGCTTCCAAGAGCATTCGGGCGGCCGTGGCCCCCTGCTCGCGCAGGTCCTGGTCCACCGTGGTCAGACCGGGCCAGTAGCGCGAGGAAACCCGTGCGTTGTCGAACCCGGTGACGACCACGTCGTCGGGAACGCGCAAGCCGGCATCCAGGAGGGCTTGCAGGGCTCCGACCGCCGACTCGTCGTTCAACGCCACGACGGCGTCCATGTCCCGGGTACGATTCAACAACTCACTCATGGCGTGGTACGCGTGGTCGTGGTGGAACCGTCCCTCCAACACCAGGTCCTCGTCCAGGGGCAGGCCGTGGGCCGCCATCTCCTCGCGGAAGAACATCTCCCTGGCCGCCGAATCGACCTGATGGCTCAGACCCTTGACCAGGACCGGATGCCTGATCCCGCAATCGTGCAACAGATGGTGCATGAGCTGTCGCATGCCCGTCTCGTTGTCACCCCCCACACACCAGCTCCCCACGATCTGCTGACCGATGTGCACTTGCGGGATCCCAGCGACCGACACCAGTTCGATGACTTCCCGCTCCTCCTCCGGAGTGGAGTTCGCCGACGTGACCACCCCCACGGGCAGGCCATGGCGCAGCAGAGCCGACAGACAGGAGGGGATGCCACGGCCGTAGGGGTCCGTGGCATGCACGATCAGAGGGAGCCCGCTGCCCGAAAGAACCTGGGAGACGCCGTCCATCATCCGGGCCTGGTACTCGTCCAGGCCCGTCACCACCGCCATCACCATCCGTGGCGGGTCAGTTGGCATCCCTCGAACCGTCCTTGTCCGAACGACCTGTGTGCGGCGAAACGGCGGCCGTCCCACCCGGACTGTCGCTCCCTGATCGAAACCTCCTGTTGCCGCCGGCTGCTGAAGCCTTGTCGTCCGCCCCTGAGACGATCTTGACCGCTCGGCGCGGACCTCACCCGGACGCCGTCCGACCCGCTGTCCGACCCGAGCCCGGCGGATCAACCGGGCACGGCGGATCAACCGGGCACGGCTCCCACGAGAGTCCACAACACGTCCAAGGAGACCTCCGCGGCCCGATCACCGGACACCCAGGCCCGCGCCCGAGGCCCCTCCAACGGCAACAGAACCATCCCGTTCCAGACCGTCCCCCGGGAGATCCCCACCACCGGGGACGCCGGCTGAGCGCTGTGCGACGGGAAGACCGTCACCTCGCCGGGCTGCTGTCCCGTGGCCGACACCGCCACGAGAGTGCCCAGCACCCCGGCACCCTTCCCCGGCAGGACCCCGGACAGGTCGACCGCGGTGGTCGTGTCCCCCGCAATTTCCGCTGTCACCAGCCCTGTGTCCGCGAGCATCACCAAACCGGACGAGGACCAGGCCGCCTGCTCGCCGGTGACGTACCCGACCAGCTCGACGTCCGCCGTCTGCCCCGACAACAGTTCGACCGACAACTGGCCGTCCCCCGCCACCGGCACCAGCGCCACGCCCTGCCCCAGCTCACTCTGCCCCCGGTCGGCCCTCCCCCAGCGCAGAACCTGCCGAGCCTGCCCGCCCAGGGACTCGATCTCGACCCGGGCACCCTGCGATCCCGGCCGGGCAGCCACCTGCAGCAGGACAGCGCTCGCCGCGGCCTCGGGCAGCACGGGATGCTCCGCGAGTCGGATCGTCGCGGATTTCCTTGTCCCACCGGTTCCCGGCAACGTGGACAGCCGCAACAGGTGCTGCGAGGGGACCGCGACCACCCGGCCCTCGGCGGTGAGGGAGACCGGTTGGAACACGCCGACCAACTGGATCGACAGGTGCCCTCCGGATTCGACGATAACCCGCACCGCTCTGTCGCCCGCGTTCAGCGGCAGGGTCACCAACTGGGAGACGGCCGCGCCCTTTCCCGCCAGGTGCAGGACCGGACGCGCGTCCAGGTGGGTCGCGGCCTCACCCCATCCGGACACCCTGACGGCACCCTGCCGCCGAGCGCTGTGGACCTCCACCGTGAGCAGGACCCCGACGGCCGACATCGGAACGTCCTGGGGCAACTCCACCGACTGCACGGAACCGGCGCCCCCAGGGGAACCTGAGGTGGTGTCCAGCAGGGAAGTGGGCCTCCTCACGGCCAATTTGGACGTGACGTTCGAGGCCCCCGACTCCTTCCAACCTTCGGAGACGTCCTCCTGCGGGAGCCCCGGGGCCCCCGACCTGTCCACCAGCGGACTCAGCGCGGCCCACAACAGGCCGCCCCCCGCAGCGAGAACGACGACGAACAGCAGTATCCACAGCGCGAAAACGGCTGAGCCGGAGGCCGGCCAGAGCAGCGAACGGAGCCGGAACGGTGCTCGAAACTGAAACGGTGCTCGGAGGCCGAACGACACCCGGGAGCCGGGCCTCGGTCGGGGCCGGCGCCTCCCGCGAGCGCCGTGAGTCGAACAGGTCCTGCGGCTGCCCGGTCGAGGGGACGGGACCTTGTCCTGTGACGACCGACCCATTGAGGTCTTCCTCCCCGTGACGAACCGCTCCGCCTTTCCCGTGTCCCGGCACGGTCCCGCGCCCAGGCAGGACCACGATCCTAGGCACAGTCCGGAACGGGCGGGTCGTCAGGATCGGGTAGAAAGCGACACGGCGGGAAGATTCACGTCAGGGGAACGTTCTCGACGAGCCCGGTGGGCGGGAGGGCTCACTGGAGAATCGGCACGTCCTGGCGGGAGAAGATCAGGTCCATTTGTTCGGTCACGGGTCTGTCCCAGCGGGTCGGGGCCTGGGGGGTGCGCAGGGTCGGTGGGTAACTGTCGGGTTCGTAGTCGTTGATCAGTTCGTAGGTGTGGAAGCCGTGTTCGGTGAGCAGGGTGAGGAAGTCCGCGGTGTCGTCCCCGACCTGTTGCAGTCGTTCGGGAGCTACCTCGATCACGAATTCGACGTCCGGCCGCATCTTGTCCAGTTGTGGTAGCAGTCCTCGGACGACCGCGGCCTCGGCTCCTTCCACGTCGATCTTGATGAGTTTGGCCTCGGTGAGTTCCTCGGTGGTGAGGATGTCCGGCAGGGGGTCGGCTCGGACCGTGAAACTCGGCTCGATGTCCCCCTCGGGACGGATGACGCTCATGCCCCCGAGGTTCTTGTCGTCCTCCAGGTAGAAGGTCAGTTCCTGCGGGGAGTCCGAGGCGGCCACGTTGACCGTGCGGACGTTCGGGCACGTGTTGGCTTCGCAGTTGGCGCTCAGCATCCGGTGGAACTGCGGGGAGGCCTCGATCGCCACGACCCGGCCGTCGGGTCCGACCAGGCGCGAGGCGAGCACGGAGAAGTAGCCGATGTTCGCTCCGACGTCGATGAACACGTCTCCCGGTCCCAAGCGGCGGCTCATCCACGCGGTGAAGTTCGGTTCCCACACCCCGAACAGGTACAGGTAGCGCTGGATGCAATCGCCCGTCGTCACCGGAAAGGTCGCACCGAACACGGTGTCGGCCTTCGTGCGGAAGGGCCGGGCCTCCAGCTGCAGGTCCAGGACATCGCGGGAGAGCTTCCCCTTGCCGACCGAGCCTGGGGCGTACCGCACGTAGGAGCGCAGCGCACGCGCGACGAACTGCGGGATCACATGGGCCTCCAAGATTCGACGTCCCCCGACAGCTCACAGTGCGACTCCCGTCCGGCTCGGCGGCCGGGTGCGCTCGGTGCCTTTCGGTGCATGAAGGAAATGTGTTTCTTGTCTGTGTTTTCCGTCCGAACGAGCTGATCCGTGTCTTTCGGCGGTATATAAGGATCATGGGAGCGGGGGCGATCATGGGGCCGGAAACGGGAGCGGGGACGCCACAGCCGTCGTCCGGCAACACCGTTCGAAACACCCTCTTCCCCCGGACGCTGCGCCAGGCCCTCGACCATCTGGGCTGGCGTCCCGAACACCTCGCAGAACGTCTGAACACCCTCGCCAGCCTGCAAGGACGGCCCGAACGCCTCCACGCCAAGACCCCGTACAAATGGTTGAACGGCTCCCGCCCGCGCAAGCCCTGGCCGACCCTTCTGACAGCCCTGCTCGATGACCACCTGCCAGTGCCCCTGACCCCGGTCGACCTGGGACTGGAGACCGACGAGGAAGAACTGCTGCCCGCCTCCAGCGGGCTCCAACTGCCCTGGAACGCCGCCGGAGGACTGAGGGCGGCGCGAACCCTGGCGGACGGCGAGGAGAACCGCTTCCTGTTCCTGACCCTCGTGGGCCCCGCCCTGACCAGCCCGGCCCACGAATGGCTCATCGCCAGAACCGTCCCAGCCCCCGAACACCGCACCGGCTGCGACCTGCCCGGAGAGGTCATCGACCAACTGGACCTCATCACAGCAGGACTACGACGGATGGACGACCACCTGGGCGGCGGCACATTACACCCCCTGCTCGCAGCGCACCTGCGAGGAGCCGTCGACCTGCTGGAGGAACGCCGCTACGGCTCCGTCCTCGGCCGACGCCTGTTCGCGACGATCGCAGAGATCCTGCGCCTGGGCGGATTCCTGGCCTTCGACGCCGGCCTGCACGCCCGGGCCCAACGCTTCTGGACGGCGGCCCTGCACGTGGCCCACGCCGCGAGCGACCGGGCCGTGGGGGCGAACGTCCTGGGCTTCATGTCCTGCCAGGCCAAGGACCTCGGCCGAGTTCGGGAAGCCGTCGTCCTCGCCGAGAGCGCCCGCTCGGGGCACCCGACCGCCTCCGGTCGGGTCCGGGCGATCCTGGATCTGCGGGCCGCCGAGGCCCACGCCGCCGACGGGGACCCGATTGCCTGCCGCCACGCCGTCGACTCGGCCTTCGAACGCCTCGGCGACCCGCCGTCCCCGACGGACCCCGACTGGGCCTACTGGATGGACCTCCCCCAGGCCCACGGCCAGGCCGGTTCCTGCTTCCTGCGCCTGGGCCACTGGAACACCGCCCGACGCCACCTACGGGCCTCCCTGCGCGAACAGGGCAACGTTCCCCGGGAAACCGCCCTACGACAGCTGCTCCTGTCCACCGTCTGCGTCAGGAAACCCCGGCCAGACCTGGACCAGGCCCTCGACCTGGGCAACCGGGCGCTGAACACCCTCACCGGCCAGGTCACCTCGGCCAGGGCGACCGCCCTGGCCGCAGCGCTCGCGCGTCACCTGGCCCCCTACTGCCGGACCAGCGCCGTCCACACCTTCGTCG
>JAUPKJ010000434.1 GCA_030837505.1 Actinomycetota bacterium | reverse complement strand
CTGGCGGGACACCGCCCCCGGCGTCGCCGTCGGCATGGAGGGTGCGCCGGGCCACCAGGCCGAGGGACTGCCGGCGAGCGAGGGCGGCCCGGGCGCGGGCCGTGGCGGCTACGACAAGGAACCCAACGGCGACAGTTTCGCCGGATATGTCGCGAGCGACGCCGAGAACCCGTACCGCACCTACGGCGGCTTCGACTGGCTGACCGCCAAGGTCGGCGGTCTCTGGGACTCGCTGCTCGCCGAGGGCCGCCCCTGGTGGGTCACCTCGACATCCGACAGCCACCAGGTGCTCGGGGACAGGTTCACCCCCGGGCAGCAGGACCACGCGACGACCGGCAGCGTCGGCGCGCCTGTTCCGTCGGCCACGCCGCTGGTGGCAGGCGACTTCTGGCCCGGGTACTACAGCGCGACCCTGGTGGCCGCCCAGCAGCGGCGCTACGTCGACGTGATGGCGGCTCTCCAGTCCGGTCGCGTCATCGCCGTCCACGGGCGGCTGATCGACGGACTCGACGTCCGGGTGCGGTCCCTCGGCCGGGGCGACCCCCGTGGCGTCACCCTGGGCGGGCGGACCTTTGCCCGCCGCGGCGACGACGTCGAGCTCGCCGTCACCGTGCACCTGCCCGACGGCCCCAACCACGCGGGCTTCGTCCCCCGGCTCGCCCTGGTCGACGTGATCGCCGGTCCGGTGACGGGTCCCTCGACCGACCGCGACGCCCTCTCGGCGAGCGGCACCCACGTCGTCAAGACGTTCGAGATCCCGTCGTCGGCCCGGCGCGCGGTGAGTTTCCGCTACCTGTTCAAGAAGGTCGACGGACCCTTCTACCTGCGGCTCCGTGGCTCGGACGGCAAGCGGCTCACCTCGAAGGGCGATCCGGTCCAGGACGTCGTCGGGGCGGCCGACCCCTGGGCCGACCTCTGGTTCTACGCCAACCCCGTCTTCGTCGACGTCAGCTGACGGCGCCACCAAGTCCGGGCTTCCCGGCGGAGGAACCCACCCTTCCAACCGGGACTACCACCAGTGGGAGTCCCATCCGCGGGAGTCCCACTGGTGGTAGTCCCACTGGTGGGACTAATCTCGAGGTGCTGCTCACCAGCCAACTGCCGATTCGAAGGAGGACCGATGGATGGTTTCGTGGGTCGAACACGCGAATTGGATCTTCTGAAGGGTCTCCTCGACACTGTTGAAGCAGGTGGACGAACAGGCCGTCCCGGCAAGGCCCTCCTCATCCGCGGACGCCGCAGGGTCGGCAAGTCCCGCCTGGTCGAGGAGTTCGTCAGCCGCTCCGGGCGACCTCACGTCTTCTTCACCGCAATCGGCGGATCGCTAACCCACGACCTGACCAGTTTCGTGGAAACACTCGCAGCCTCGGATTTGCCGGCCAACACGCTCGCGGCCGACTTCGTCGAGCCACGGACCTGGGATGCGGCCTTCGGACTGTTGGCTCAGGCGCTGCCCACGGATGCTCCGAGCGTGGTCGTGATGGACGAGATGCCCTATCTTGTCCGCGAAGACCCCACCTTCGAGGGAGCCCTCCAGAAGGCCTTCGATCGAACGTTAGCCCGGCTGCCGATCCTGCTGATCCTGATCGGCTCCGACCTCGGGATGATGGAGGAGCTCAACACCTACGGACGCCCCTTCTACCAACGAGGCACCGAACTGGTCGTCCCCCCGCTCAATCCCGCCGAAGTCGCTGACATGCTCGGTCTCGGTGCGGCCGACGCTTTCGACGCCTATCTAGTCACCGGCGGGCTGCCTCTCATCTGCGAGGAATGGCCCGACGGTGCGGGCCTGTGGGACTACCTCGCCGAGGCCCTGAACCGCCCCACCTCCGCACTTCTGGTGAGTGGAGAGCGAGCGCTGGCCGCTGAGTTCCCGACCACAGCACGGGCCCAGGACGTTCTGGGAGCAATCGGGAACGGGGAACGGACCTTCAGTCTGATCGCCCGCGCCGCAGGAGGGATGTCCGCTACCTCCCTCACCCGCGCGATGGAGATATTGATCTCCCGCAGGATGGTCGCGGCGGAGCTTCCGCTGTCGACCGTGCCGAGCAAGTTGACCCGGTACCGAATCGAGGACCCTTACCTGCGGTTCTGGTTGTCATTCGTCCGCCCTGCCATCCCTTCCATCGAGCGAGGGCGGGGTGACCTGGTGCTGGCGTCTGTCAGATCCCGGTGGTCCACCTGGCGCGGTCGGGCGATCGAGCCTGTCGTACGCGAGACGTTGTGGCGACTGGCCGACACCCATCTGCCGACCGGTACGGATTCGATCGGCAGTTATTGGACCCGAACCAACGATCCAGAGATCGATATTGTCGGCGGGGACCGCTCCCCCGTGGCCAGGCGGCTCACCGCGGTCGGCTCCATCAAGTGGCATGACGAAGCACCGTTCGACGCCCGTGACCTCGCACGGCTGGTGCGCCATCGCGACCAGCTTCCCGGCGCCACACCGGGCACGATGCTGCTCGCCGTCAGTCGCACAGGCTCCGCTGTCGACGGGATCGACGTCCTCGACCCGGCCGAACTGATCACCGCCTGGCCCCACTGATCAGAGCTCGGTCTCGACGGGCTCAGGGACCACCCCGTCAGACGGACCAGAGCGCGGAGATCGGCCATGCCCGCAGCCGGTCCCCGAAAGGGGAGAGGGGCCCCGCCTGCGAACATGCCATGATCGTGGTGTCCCTGCCGAAGACTCCGTGGTGTCCCTGCCGGGCGGGGACCGTTCACATGTCGGCGGGCATCGCCATGATCTCCTCGAATGAGTAGACAGGCCCCTGCTTGCACAGGTAAGTGCCGCCCACGTTGCACCGGCCGCACCGGCCGATCCCGCACTTCATCCGGTTCTCCAGGCTGGAGTGGATCCGGTTCGGCGCCAGACCCGCCTCCATCAGCACGGGCAGGGAATATTTGATCATCACCGGAGGCCCGACCACCAGCGCCGAGGTGTCCGCGCCACCGACCCCCGCCTCGGCCAGCACGGTGGGCACGAAACCCTCCAGGCCGTCCCAGTCGGGCGTCCGGCCGCCCGGGTCGACGGTCTTCACCACCCGGGTGCGCGGGTGGGCCGCCCACTGGTCCAGTTCGTCGGCGAACACCAGGTCGGCGACGCTGCGGGCGCCGTACACCACGGTGATCTCCCCGAAGCGCTCCCGGTGCTCCAGGCAGTACCAAATGGCGCAACGCACCGGGGGCATCGCGATACCTCCGGCGACGAAGACCAGGTCGCGGCCCTCCCATTCCTGCACCGGGTAAGAGTTGCCGTACGGACCACGGAACCCGATCACCTCCCCCGGCTGCACACCCCAGAAAGCGTCGGTCACCTTGCCCACCCGCCGAAAGCAGAACTCGAGCCGGTCGTGCCAGGTCGAGCTGCCGCACAGGTTGAACACCGACTCCCCGGCGCCGAACCGCGACCAGATCCCGAACTGCCCGACCCGGAACCTGAAGTCCCGCTGCCGGTCCGGGTCCAGGAAGCGGGCGCGGACGCTCTTCACGTCGGAGGTCTGCTGGGTGACCGAGACCACCTCCATCAACTCGGGCAGGTACGGGTCGGACGGCGCGAGCGTGCCCTCCGCCGCCGGGTCACCGTTCATGCCCGCACCTCCGCCGCGTCGCCGGTGGCCACAGAACCGTCCGCCGAGCCGTCGTCAGGGCCGTCGTCAAGGCCGTCGTCGGGGCCGGACGGCGAGCCCACAGCCAGCGCTCGAAGCACCTGTAACACCCCCAGGTTCGCCGGGCAGGCCCGGTAGCAGTTCCCGCACCCGGTGCACAGGAGGTCCTGGAACAGGTCGGGATAGGTGACGAACTTGTGCCTCAGCCGCTGCCGCTGCCGCGAGGCCTGGTCGGGGCGCGGGTTGTGCCCCGAGGCGTGCGCGGTGAACGAGGCGAACTGGCAGGAGTCCCAGTTACGCCGCCGCGCCCCTTGCAGGCCGTGCGCCTCGTCGGCGATGTCGAAGCAGTGGCAGGTCGGGCAGGTGTACGTGCACGCGCCGCACCCGGTGCACTGCCGGCCGGCCTCGGCCCAGGCCGGCTGGTCGAACGAGGCCCGCATCGCCCGGGTCGCGGCCGCGACGTCCACCCGCACCGGCGGACCCGAGGGGGCCAGCCCCGCGTCGTCCGGTACCGGGTCCGACGGCACCGGGTCCGACGGGACGGCGGGTGCTGGCTCTCCGGAGGCGGCGGCGGTCAACCGGGCGCCACGGTCGGTGAGGACGCGCGCCCGCCAGCCCCCCGCGGCGTCCGGGGTCAGCAGCAGGTCAGAGCCGCGCGTGGCGGCCGGGCCCAGGCCGACGCTGGTGCAGAAGCAGTGCTCGTCCCAGGCGGTGCACGCCAAGGTGACCACGGTCAGGGCCTCGCGGCGCCGCTCGTAGCCGGGGTCGGCGCCGTCCCAGCGCATCACCTTGTCCAGGATCGGGAACGCGGCCGCGTCGCAGGGCCGCGCCCCGATCAGCAGGGTGGGGGCGGGCGGGGGGTCTCCGGGGGTCAGCTCGACCGAGCGGCCCTCGCGACGGTAGCCGTACAGCTTCTCGGTCATCGGCATCACCAGCGGCTTGGCCGAGTTCGTGGCGTGCACGAACCCGTCCAGCACCAGCAGTTCGGGGTCGGTGACCGGGGCGAAACGCACCCGGGGGGTCCGGGGCCCGAGGGGGGCGCGGGCTGCGACCGCCCGGCCGGTGACCGGGCCGACCACCCGGCCGCCGCGCGCCAGCCACCCGGCTGCGATCGCGACCAAGCCGTCGCGGTCCAGGAGCACCTGCTCCCGGAGATCGGCCCCCGCGGCCCCGTCGGCGTCCGTTACCTGCTGCGTCGTCGGTGTCGTCACCGGATGTACGCCTCCTCGTCGTCCTCGGCGAAGGTGCCCCACAGTGGCGGCGCGCCCGGGTCCAGGCCCGGGCGGACGCCGAACCCCTGTTCCGTGGCGCGGGCCATCGACAGGTTGAGCAGTTCCAGGTCGATACCCGCCGGGCAGGCGTCCGAGCAGGCACCACAGCCCACACACCGGCCGGCCAGATGGAAGGCCCGGGTGAGGTGGAACTCGAGCACCCCGACCGGGTGCGCGGAGGTGGGCACGGTCTGAGGCCGGCTGCGGTCCACCACGCAGACCCGGCAGTAACACAGCGGGCATACCTGGCGGCAGG
>JAUPKJ010000433.1 GCA_030837505.1 Actinomycetota bacterium | reverse complement strand
TGCATTCTCGCGCCAAAGGGGCACCGAAGGATGGTTCCCACGAGGAGTCCATCGTCGAGGCCACGGGGTTTCCTTTCATGGAAGCGTCCAGCATTAAAGTTTAGGACCCTAAACTTGCATCCACCGTGATCGGATTCAAGGTTACGGCCGACAGGCCGGCACTGTCGGAGCCTCGGTGGACCGGGTCGGAACAGGCCGGACAGCGTCGGACGGGGTCGGGTGAGACCGGATCCGGGCGTTGCCGGCCGCTCACGGCTCCCGGAGGGGAACGTCGTCTCCTGCAGGCCCCGGGGCTTTCACCCGCTTGACTGATGGCCCTGCCGATGGTGCTGCCGTTGGAGAGGGAACGGCGGACGAGAGGCAGCGCCGGTCGTGAGACGGTTCCGGGACGCGCGCACGGGAGTGAAACTCGGTATCGGACTGCTGGTGGTCACGGTGTTGACGATCGTCGTCGGATCGCTGGGGCCGGCCCAGAAGGACTGGGAAGCGTACGTCGAACGACGCTGTTTCCCTGCAGATGGCCGGTCTGGCCAAGCCCTCGGCCGTGGTCGAGGCCCTGCAGCAGGCCGCCGGCAGCAAGTGAGCGTGACCGAGACCCCGTGCAAGGCCGTGTTTCAGGCCGTGTGCCAGCGGCGTTCCTCGCGGCGGGCGGCACGGGCCCGTCGGAGGGCCGGCAGGGCCACGGACAGTCGGCGGAGGCGCGGCACGCTGACCCTGCGGGTGAGTACCTGGTAATGGGCGTCCTCGACGGCGTCGAGGATCTCGGAGTACAGGGTGTACGCGGTGCGTACGCAGTCCCGGCTGGTCGGGTGGAGCATGGCTATGCCGGGTTCGGCGAAGGCGTACAGGCGGCGGGTGCGTTCGATCTCGAACCGCAGCAGTTCCTTGATCGGACCGGTGACGGTTCCGGCGGCGAGGGCCCGGTGGGCTACCCCGAAGGTCTCCAGGTCCTCCTGGGGCAGGTAGACGCGGCCCCGCTGCAGGTCCTCCCCGACGTCCCGGATGAAGTTGGTCATCTGGAACGCTTCTCCCAGGGCGCGGGCCCGCGCGGGGGCCTCGGGGGCGACCGGCTCCAGGATCGGCAACATCTCCAGTCCGATCACGGCGGCTGATCCGTGCATGTACCGTTCGAGGTCGGCGTAGGTGGGGTAGGACGTGACCGTGATGTCGGTGCGCATCGATTCCAGGAACGCCTCCACGTGCGCGCGGGGGATGGACCAACGGCGCATCGTGTGCAGCATCGCGAGGGCGACGGGGTGCTCGGTCTCCCCGGTGGTCAGGCTCTCGGTGAAGGACCGGCCCCAGTCGAGCAGGGCCTGGGGGTCCGGGTCCGTCAGGGAGTCCACGAAGTCGTCGGCCAAGCGTGCGAAACCGTACAGCGCCCACACGTAGGGGCGTTTCCACGGGGGCAGCAGCAGGGACGACAGGTAGTAGGTGCGTCCGCGGCCGGCGAACAGGTCGAGGCTGGCCTCGAACGCCTCCCGCAGTGGTGGGTCGACGATCCCTGCCGCGTCCAAGGCCCGTGCTCTCACCGGTCCATCCTTGCGCAATCGGGGGCCGGACGCATCGGGGAGGGACGGCTCGCGCCGTCCGGCCCGTTCTTCACCGCCGGGTCCGCCCTCACCATCGGGTCCGCCCTCACCGCCAGGCCCGGGAGCGGTAGCCGGATCTCGGGCCGGTGATCCTTTCGGCGGCCAGGCGCCCGGAGATCAGGACCATGGGCACGCCCACGCCCGGTCTGGTCCCGGACCCCGCGAGGACGACGTTCTCTCCCCAGAGGTTGCCGGGGCGGAAGGGGCCCGTCTGATTCAGGGTGTGGGCGGCGGCGAAGGGTGTTCCCCGGGCCAGGCCGCTGCGTTCCCACTCCAGGGGCGTGAACACCTGTTCCACCTCGATTCCCTCGGCGAAGCCCTCGTAGCCGTGGGCGTGCAGGGTGCTCAGGACGTGCTCGCGGTAGGCCGGGCCGATCCGTTGCCAGTCCACGGGGGCGTCGAGGTTCGGAACGGGGAACAGGACGTAGTAGATCTGTCTGTCCGGTGGGGCCAGGGACGGTTCGGTGCCGGTGGGATTGGTCACGAGGAACGACGGATCGCTCATGGGCCGCCCGCAGTCGAGGTCCTCGAAGACACGTCGCCAGGCCCGTCCGAAATGGATCGTGTGGTGGGCCTGATTCGGGTAGTGGGCACGGGAGCCTGCGAGCATGAGGTAGCAGGACGGGGAGAAACGCAGCCTGCGCACGTGCCAGGGCACGTGGCCGAGCAGATCCCGGTAGGCCACGGGGAGATCGGGGTTCAGCACGACGGCGTCGCAGCGGATCCGTTCTCCCTGCGCGGTGCGCACGGCCACTGCGCGACGCCCCTGGACCTCCACGCGGGTGACCTCGGTGCCGTAGCGGAACTCCACTCCGTGCTCGGCGGCAGCGCGGGTCATGGCCCGCGCGACGGCGCCCATCCCGCCCTCGGGGAAGAAGACCCCACCCACGGAGTCCATGTAGGCGATCACGGCGTACAGGGCCAGCGCCCGGTACGGCGACACCCCGGCGTACAGGGCCTGGAAGGAGAACAGACGTTGGGTTCTGGGGTCCTTCAGGTACCGGGCGACGGCGGGGGCCAAGCGTCCGAAACCCCCGATGGCGGCGAGCCGGGCCAGATTCCCGGTGAACAGGTCCAGCGGGGTGTCCATGTTGCGGTCGATGAAGTCCTGCATCTCGTACCGGTACAGCCGGGAGACGAACCCCACGTACCGGCGGAAGCCCTCGGCCTCCTGGCCTCCGATGACCCCGGCGATCTCTGCGGCGGTCGCCTCGACGTCGGAGTGCACCTGCAGGGTCGAGGAGTCGGCGAAGTGCGCCCGATACAGCGGGAAGAGAGGTCGCAGGGTCAGCCTGTCCTCCATCGACTCCCCGAGGGCTTCGAAACAGTCGGCGATGAGATCGGGCATCGTCAGGACGGTCGGACCGGGATCGAATCGGTACTGTCCGTTCTCACCGGGCAGGTGCAGGGGGGCGGCCCGCCCGCCCGCCAGATCCCCCCGCTCCAGGACCGTGACCCGCCGCCCGGCCCCGGCCAGGTGCATCGCCGCCGACAGCCCGGCCAGGCCCGCTCCCACCACGACCACGTGGTCGGTGCGACCCTGCACGATCCTCATCCGTCCGGGCAGCCACCCCGCCGGTCCCGCAACGCCCTTGGCAGTACCCATCCCCGATCGCCCCTCCTCGCAACGTTGTTCCCACAGCGGCCGGGCTCTGTCGAGGGCTCGACCGGGACACGGTTTTTTTCAGAATCTTCGAACGGTCGCGACGTCGACGAGGGACCTCAGGACGGGCAGGGCCTGTCCGTCGACGGGGGCGCGGTCCAACGCCAGACAGGACCGGTCCGTCAGCTCTGTGATCATACTTTCGACCCGGTCGACGGCCCCGGACTCCGTGATGATCTCCTGTAGCTCCGCGACCCCCCGAGGATCCAGGTCGGCCTCGCCCAGCCTGCTGCGCAGGACGGCGGCCCGGTCGGGCCGCGCCAGCCGGAGGGTCAGGGCGATCAGAACGGTCCGCTTGCCCTCCCGCAGGTCGTCCCCGGCGGGTTTGCCCGTGCAGGCCGGGTTCCCGAACACGCCCAGAAGATCGTCTCGCAGCTGGAAGGCCTCGCCGAGGGGCAGGCCGAAGGCCGACAGTGCAGCGGCCGTGGCGTCGTCGGCCCCGGCGAGCCTCGCACCGATGAGCAGAGGGTGCTCGATCGTGTATTTCGCACTCTTGTACTTCAGGACCCGTTGTGCGCGCCTGACGGGGTCTCCGGCGAGGTTCTCGGCTCCGGCCTGTTCGAGCATGTCCAGGTACTGGCCGGCCATCAGCTCCGTGCGCATGCGGTCGAACACCTTCCGGCCGCGTTCGAGGGCCTGCGGGGACAGGCCACTGGTGGAGAAGAGTTCCTCGCTCCAGGCCAGGCACAGGTCTCCCGTGAGGACAGCTCCGGCCAGGCCGAAACGATCACTCTGCCCCGACCATTCCAGCAGGCGGTGTCGCTCGGCGAACCGGCGGTGGACGGCGGGCAGACCCCGTCGGGTGTCGGAGTCGTCCATGACGTCGTCGTGGATGAGGGCGGCGGCCTGGAAGAATTCCATGGACGTCGCCGCGCGGACGGCTTCGGGGCACTCCTGCCCGCCCGCAGCCCGCCACCCCCAGTAGCAGAAGGCCGGCCGCAGCCGCTTCCCTCCGCGCATGAGGTCCCGGACCGCTTCGATCATGGGCAGGCAGTCCTCGGTCATGTCCGCGAGGATCCGCTCCTGGCGGTCCAGGAACTCGTCGATCGTCCGATGGACCCGGGTTCTCAGTTCCTCCACGTCCACCGGGTGGAGGTCCCTGTCCACGAGGGTCGGGCCCTGGGCGTTCCGGAGCCCGGACTCGGGGCCCGGCACGTTTTCGGCGCCTGGCACGTGCTCGGTCGTCTCGGTGGCCTGGGAGGGACTCGGGGGCGGGGATCCGGGGGAGGACACGAAAGGACTCCTGCAAGGAACGAGCGGAACGGACGGCTGAACGGAGGCAGCGACGATCTGCGTTGTCGCACGGTCGCCGTGAGCCTCAGGACGCCTACCCTGTCATCATGTCCACTCCCGCGCAGCCGGTGACACCTGCTGAATCCGATCCCCGGTCGTTGAGGGAACTGCTTCTCTCAGGCCGACGTTCTTTCTCCTTCGAATTCTTTCCTCCCAAGGACGACGCCGGGGAAACTGTGCTGTGGGAGGCCGTCCGCAGACTGGAACCCCTTGCTCCCACCTTCGTCTCCGTGACCTACGGCGCCGGGGGATCCACGCGCGACCGCACCACTCGGATAACCGCCGAGATCGCCCGTTCGACGACGCTGACCCCGGTGGCGCACCTGACCTGCGTGGGAGCCTCCCGTTCCGAACTGCGGCAGGTCATCGGTTCCTATGCCGACGCCGGCGTCCGCACGGTCCTGGCTCTGCGCGGTGACCCGCCCCGAGGGCTTTCGGTCCCGTGGACGCCCCCTCCGGACGGGTTGGACCACGCGGTGGACCTGGTCCGCCTGATCAGGGCCATCAGCAGGTTCGGCGTGGGGGTCGCCGCTTTTCCCGACGGACATCCCCAGAGCCCCGATCTAGATCACGACGCTCGGATCCTGGCGCTCAAGGCCCGGGCCGGGGCCGACTTCGCGATCACCCAGTTCTTCTTCGACGCCGAGGCGTACTTCCGGATGGTCGAGCGGCTCAGGGCCCTGGACTGCGATCTGCCGGTGATCCCGGGGATCATGCCGATCACCCATCGGAGCCAGATCATCCGCTTCGCGGAGCTGTCCGGGGCGCCCCTGCCCCGCCCTGTCCTCGACCGCCTCGACAAGGCCACCGAGCCGGAGGACGTGCGCAGGGTGGGGGTCGAGGTCGCCACGGAGCTGTCCGCCAGGTTGTTGGAGGGCGGAGCGCCCGGCCTGCACTTCTACACCCTCAACCGTTCGACGGCGACCCTGGAGATTTTCGCTGATCTGGGGAGCGCCGTGCGTTGACCCGGTCGTTCCCGGACTGTCGTGGCGGGCTCCCGGCGAGGAAGATGTCCTGTATGGATGATCAGTGTGGGATCGTTCCGACCGGCGGCCCTCCCGGAGGCCTGCCCGGCGGTCCGGAGATCAGGGTCGTGGGGACGGGGCAGGCCCGGGCCCTTCCTCGGATCGCGCGCCTCGATCTGGTCGTCGTGGCCCGCGAGCGCACCATCGCCGAGGCCCTGTCCTCGGGCGAGAGCGCTGTGGCCCGGGTCCGGGCCGCGTTGGTCGCAGCGGGAACGGAGCCGGCGGACACCACGACGGACGGGTTGGCCGTGCAGGCCGAGCAGATCTGGTCGGAGGGTGACGGTCCGCAGGTCGTGGGTTTCCGGGCGGATCATGGGCTGCGGGTTCTCGTGAGGGATCTGCACGCTCTGGGTTCGGTGCTCGGAGGGGCACTGGCGGCGGGAGGGGATCTGATGAGGGTGAACGGGGTGGATTTCGCCGTCGAGGACGAGGAGCCGTTACGACGGCAGGCCAGGGAGGCGGCCTGGGGGGACGCCCTGGGGCGGGCCCGTCATCTCGCCGGTCTGGCAGGGCGTGAGTTGGGGCCGGTGTCTTCGGTTGTCGAGAGTCCGGTCCGGGGGGAGGCCGTGGCCCTTGGTGGGGTCCGCGTCCTGTCGGCCGGTTCCGAGCCGGATGTCAGGCCGGCTGCGGTGTTGTGCCGCGTGGAGCTGGCCGTGAACTGGGTGCTGCGGTGAGCGCCGCGGCTCCCGGTGGGGCCGGAACCGGGTCGAGCGCGGACGCCGGCGGGGGACAGGTCCGTGACCTGCCGGACTTCCTGCGCCGGTGGTCGGCCCTGCATGGTGGCGCTTCCGCGACCGGTTTGGTGGGGCGGTGGCTGGGGTTGGTGTATTCCGTGGCCCGGAGAATCGTCGGGCCTCTGCGGCGGCGGGGGTTGGGGCCGGATGCCGTGACCTGGCTGGGTTTGTTCGTGGCCCTGACGGTCCCGGCCCTGACGGCCGCGGGCGGGCGGTGGGTTCTGTTGGCGGCTCTCGCCGCGGCCGCGTCCGGACTGCTCGACAGCTTGGACGGTGCCGTGGCCCTGTTGACGGGGAAGGGCAGTTCTTGGGGGAAGGTTCTGGACTCGGTCTGCGACCGGGTCTCGGACAGCGCGTACCTCCTGGCGTTCTGGTTCCTGGGGGCACCCTGGCAGTTGGTTCTGGCAGCGTGGTTCTTGTCCTGGATGTTGGAGTACGTGCGGGCCCGGGCCTGTGCGGCCGGGATGGTGGAGGTCGGCGTGGTCTCGGTGGGGGAGCGTCCCACCCGTGTGGTCACGACTGTCATGTTCCTGTTGTCGGCGGGTTTGTTCGACGGCATCGCCGCCGGGTGGGCCTTCGTCGGCTCCGGGGTCTGGGTGGTGACGGGCGCGATCGGCTTGTCCCAGGTCTGGGAGGCCGCCCGAGCGCACCTGCGTCCCTGATCCTGGTCGATCTGCCCTGACCCTGGTCGATCTGCCTTGACCCTGGTCGATCTGCCTTGATCGTCGAACCGGGGCGGTCCCTGACGGGGGACCGGCCAGGGCAGAGGCAGGATCAGGGCAGGGGCAGGGGGCAGCGGCAGGATCAGGGCAGAGACAAGATCATCACAGGGTCAGGACATCACAGGGGCAGGATCAGGGCTGGGTCAGGGCAGGGGCAGGATCCGGTCGAGGTCGGGGACGGCGAGACCGTCCGGTTCGGCCTCCTGGAGCGCCTGGACGAGGGCATCGAGGTCCTGGCCGCCCCCGAGCGGGTCGGTGCCCTGGGCGAGGACCGTGAAGCCGTCTCCGCCGGAGGCCAGGAAACTGTTCATGGTGACCCGGTAGGGGTCGGTGTCGACGACCGGCCGGCCGCCCAGGTCGATTTCTCCGATCGCGGCGGCGCACTCCGCCTGGGTCGGGGCAGCGGGCAACGGCTGGAGGGCCTTGCGGTAGCGCAGGGTGTGCGAGATCTGGAGGATCCTGGTGGTCTTCTGCCCGTGGCAGCCGGCGAACTGTTGCTGGAGCACGGTGCGGATCTGGGCACCGGTCAGGGTCTTGGTCACCAGGTTGTTGCCGAACGGCTGGACCGTAAACGCTTCCCCGTACGTGACCTCGCCGGGGGCTTCCCCTGCTGCGGAGATGTCAGAGGTCTTCAGATCGGCGCGGATCCCGCCGGGGTTGAGGAACGCGACCGTGGCAGCTCCCCGATCGG
>JAUPKJ010000070.1 GCA_030837505.1 Actinomycetota bacterium | reverse complement strand
TGGAGGTGGCGATCATTTCGACCAGTGGCCGGTCGAGTTGCGGGCCGGTGCCGAGGTAGGTGCAGGCAGGGCCAATCGCTGAGATGTCTTCGTAGGGGTCGCCGAACGAGGCTAGATGGGCATCGGGGCGGGGTCGTGGGGCGGCGACGGTGGTATCGGAGGTGGTGGGGGCCTGGCCAGAGGTGGGTAGTCGCAAGCCCGCCACGGCCGTTTCACCGAAGGCTTCGCCCGCTGGCAGAGTGGTTATCGGCAAGGTGGCTGTGATGGTGGTGGCGAGTCCGTTGTGGACGAACAGCCAATGGGTGACGCCGAGGGTGATGGCTCCGTCGCGGTGGGCTGACACCACGTGACGCCCCATCACGCCGTCCGGTCCGGCCCAGAGGTCATAGGCGAGGACCCGTCCGTCGTCCATGGTCATCAGGGCGGCCACGGTCTCGGTGGCGGCCAGGGCGACGTCTGCGCCGGGCGCCACCGTGGAGACCAGGACGTTGATGTTGGGCCGGAACAGGGATCCGTCCACTGCGGCATGCGCCGGTTCGTCCATGGCCAGGGCCAGCTGGAAGCCGGGCAGTTCGATCTGGCTCCATCCCGTGGGGATGTCCAGGGCGACCCCGGTGTCAGGATCGCGTGCCAGGTCGAGGGACGGGACGTCGTCGGTCTGCGGGGTCATTTCGTACCTCGGGATTCCTAGCGGCCCAGTCGTGGCCATCGTCGTGCTTCTGCTTCGGGTTTGCCGCGGTCTACCCAGTCTCGGAGCCAGGCGGGTCGAAGGAACCGGGGGATCCAGACGATGCTCACGACCCCGATGACGAACCCGAGCGCACCGGGAGGGCAGAGGAGGAGGGCGAACACCGGGTGAACCTTCTCGCTGAGGATGAGTCCTAGACCGGACAGGATCGTGCCGCCGCCCATCCAGGTAATCCCGAGCCCCAGATAGGGGCCGAACGGGCCACCGAAGGCCACGGGTTTGGTGAATCCGGCGTAGTGCGCCAGACCGAGCGCGAGAAAGACCGCCCCACCAGCCATGCAAACGATCGCAGGCCCGACTATAGAACCACCTTCGACCATCATCTGCGACATCATCAGAAGAGTCCCTTCCATTTGCTCTTACCGAGGTCCCAGACGTACTCCACGGCTTCCCTGCCCAGACGTCCTCCAGCCTTCCCGACCTTGCTGCCGGCGAAGGAACCGACTGCTCCACCGACCAGTGCCCCAGCGACGGTGCCTACTACCGGGATCGGGATGAATGTTCCTGCGGCGGCACCGAGCTGGGCTCCGTATAGGCCACCTATGACGGCTCCGCCGCCCTCTGTCGCCATGATGGCGCTGGCATTGGCGACACGTTTCTCGGTGCTCCACTCAGGGTGGTATTTCGTGTCTTGCTCCCACTGTCCCCTGTAGGAGTCGTAGAGCGTCAACGCCGTCCCGGCAGCACCGAGAGCCCGGCCGCCGACCTTGGCCCAGGTCGGGGGACGCCCGAACGTGACATCTTCGACCAGAGACGGCCCATTCTTCTGGTATGTGGACTTTGCATCCTTAAGGATTTGGGCCTTGGTGGAGTCACCAGGGCCCCCCTGTGGAAGGATAAGGTTCATGGCCCGGTTCCCGGGCACCGTATTGACCCATTTCGTCCCTTTGAGACCAGGGACGTCGTCGATCACAAGGTCCGGTTCGGGGATTTTGGGAGTGGGGACGCCTGGTTTGGGCAGGAGGAGGGGGAAGTTGCGGTAACGCGCGAGCATTGCGCCGCCCAGCCCGAGAATGAACGCTCCGAACTCGTCCGAACGCAGCGTCTTGTCGAGGTTCTGCCCTGCGGACTGCTTGTCGTCCCATCCGAGTTTGCTGAAGTCCGGCAGCCAGAAACCCCTGCTGATGAGCTCCCGTACCGGTTTCTCGTCGTCCACGTACTTCAGCGCCACGGTCCGGGCCCAGCCGGACAGCTCCACGAGATCACCCATCACCGGGGTGGTCCGGCCACGAACGGCGGGACCACCAGGAACGAGGTGGGCCACGGCGTCGATCTCGGCCTGGATGGCGGCCGCCTGCTCAGCCAGAAGGGCCGCTGACGCGGCCGTCGCCGCAGACGCCGCGAGTACTCCGTCAGGGTCGATCGCTGAGAAGGCCATCTCCACCTCCTGCCGGGAGCGCTGGCGGTGCGTAGGGCGGCATGTCCTTCAGCGGTATGTCGTTCAGCAGTAACCCGGCCGGTGAATATCCCGAGAGCCAAGAAGCGTCACGGTTCCTCGTGCGGTCGGCAGTCACTTCAAGGCTCCTTGTTCGTCTCTGGCCCACCGGCGGCCGCTGCTGTCGAGAAACTCGATCTCCACGGGCTCTGGGGAGAAGTAGCTGGTCAGCCACTCTTTTGGTGCGGGTCGGCGAACGGTCTGGCCGGGTGGGACGAGGCCGATGAACTCGGCTTCGTCGGGTTCCTCGCAGTCCGGGGTGGGGTTGCGGAGAGCGACCTCGTAGATCGGCATCTGACTGGCGTTGTGCACGTGGAAGAGCAGCTCCCGGGCACCGGAAGGGCTGCGGACGGCTTCGATCCAGGCGCTGACCATGACCGCTTGGGCTCGGCGTTCCTCCTCGGCGCGGGTGGCCTCGCGGTGGTGTTCGCGGCGGAAGAGGATCATTCCGGTGGTGAAGGCGCCGACGGTGCCGAGGGCTGCGAAGACGTCGGCCCCCGAACTGATCCACTCCGTGGCGTCGCTCATTCTCGGTGGGCCCCTCAGCCCAGGTGGGGTGTGGTCGTGCCGGTGAGGAAGTGGTCGAGCCGTCGGCGCATTGACGGGTCCATCGTCAGCCCGTCGAGTTGGTCGCGGTCGACCCAGACGACCTGCCGGGATTCGCTGCTGGGGGTTGGTTCGCCGGTGAGGGGCCGGGCGGTGAAGACGATGGAGAACTCCTGCCGGGTTTCGCCGTCGCTTGTGTAGTGGATGAGGTGGCGGGGGTCGGTGTAGATGCCGACGAGGCCGGTGATCTCGCAGGTGATGCCGGTTTCTTCTCTGGTCTCGCGGATGGCGCAGTCGGTCATGGATTCGCCGAGGTCCATGGCGCCGCCGGGGACGGCCCAGTTGTCGTTGTCCGACCGGTGGATCATGAGGATGCGTCCGGTGTTGTCGGTCACGATGACGTTGGCGGAGGGGACGAGGCTGTTGGCGGCGGGGGCGTCGGGGTCGTCGTAGTAGTCGATGCGTGCCACGGGTGCCAGCCTTTCCGGAGACGGTCAGGGATGGTCAGGGTGGTCGAGGGGTCGGGCCTGGGACCAGACGCGCTCGAAGCTGTCCAGGTAGGTGCTGACCATGCTGCCTCCGGCGACCCGGCGTAGGTGCAGCACGGGTGCCTGGGCGGCGGGTTGGCCGTAGATGTGCGTGTTGACCAGCAGCTCGTCGTCCGCCCGGTAGATCGAGTTGTACAGCACCGTGTCGTGCAGGCGGACCTCGACGGCGTCCAGGCGCCGCAGCGGCTCGTACAGCACGATCGCGTTGCGGATCTTCGAGGCCATCGCCTCGTCGATGCCCTCGTCGGCGCCCCGGTCGCTGACGTGCCCACAGTCAGGGTCGCCGAGGAGGATCCGGACCTGCACCCCGTCGCGTGCCTTCTGGGCGAGCAGCCGTTGCAGGCCGGGGTCGTCGGCGAGGAAGAACCCGCTGTAGACCAGGACGTCGATCGCCGCCTGTGCCGTGGAGAACAGTCGCTCCCACGCCTCGCGCGGGACGACCCAGCGGTGGGGGTGGACGGTGAGGATCTCGTTCTCGGAGGCGTCGGCGAGTTGCTCGCGTTCCAGGGCGTTGGGCCATAGGTAGACCTCGTCGACGCCGAGGAACGCCGCCGCAGCGTACCGGTGGCGCCGGTAGGGGATGCGTCCGACGGTGATCCACCGTTCGGCGGTCTTGGGGTCGACGCCGACAGCGTCGGCCAGCTCTTCCAGCCCGGCCCCTCGCTGCAGGAGGGCGGTGCGCAGTCGCTCGTTCGCCATCCCCCACCTGGTCACGAAGCGGGTGACGCCGGGCCGGTGAAGCCCTGGCGTCGCCCGAGGACGTCCTGGGACGGATCTCACCCTAAGCGGGACGTCTTCGACACGTCCAGCAACGTGGTGATCTCGTCCCGTCGCCGTCCGGCACTCTCGCTGCCATGAACGAGATGACTCCGCGCAGCCAGGCGGAGCCGTCACCAGCCCGGCCGGCACGACCGGCCGTCACGGGGGACGTGCGGCGCCAGCTGCAAGAACTGTTCCCGGACCTGAACCCCGACGTCGTGTCGGTGGTCCTCGGGTTCACCGGCGAAGATCAGCGGGAAGGGGAGGGTACTCCGTGAACGGCGTCCAGATCCTGGCCGAGCTCGGCGTGGCCATCGCTGCCGCGGTGGCCTTGCTGCGGTTCTGGCGGCAGGTGGTGGCGTTCCTCGTCGGAACGGTCGTGGCCTTGACCGTCATCGGGTTGATGACGGTCCTTCGCTGGATCGACGCCCTGCCCCGCTGAGACCGGCGTCCCGCTAAGACGTGCTAAGACCGGCCGGACCGTCGAGTTGCTGGGCGGGGAAGGCCTTCCAGCTCGCGGGCCCGGTCGACCATGTCCAGGACGGTGCGCAGGGTCTCCGGCGACAGGCCGGAGGCCCGTATCGCCAGCTGGCGCACCAGGGGGTCGCGGATCGAGGCCAGCAGGTCGAGCTGTTCGTCGACCCGCGCGGCGAGGTCGTCGTCGAGGAAGTAGGCGGGCGGGACGCCGAAGAAGGTCGCCAGGGCCTCCAGATGATTCTTCGTCGGGTTGTCCCGCAGGCCCTTGCGCAGCTGCCACACGTAGGTGGCCGAGATCGTGGGCCCGCCCGCCTGCTCGATCGCGGTGGCGACCTGGTCGTGGGTGTACTCGCCCTTGACCGGGCGGACCGTGGTGAACAGGTGGTTGAGCTTGTCCGCCAGCGTCAGCGGTTGTGGTCGCCGAGCCATCGACGTGCCTCACCTTCTCGGGGATGCCTGCTCGGCGTCCCGGTCGGTCCCGGTGGGTCGGCGTCCCGGCCCGTCCCCGGTGCGTCTGGATCCGTCCTGATTCTCGTGCCTGTTCGTGCCCTCTCGTGCCACCTCATGAGGTCGTGTCCCACGCCGTCCACACATCCTGGTCGCGACAGTTGACGGCCCGGGCAGCGCGCGTACAGTCAATCTCAGATCATCAACTGAGATGAATGCAAATGGTTCGTTACGTCAGCTGATTTGCATCGAAGGAGCCTTCGTGACTGCGATCGATCCCACCACTCTCACCCCCGCCGAGCTCTCGTCCCTCCTGCGCGCCTGGACAGGTGGCCTCTACCCGGGCGAGGCCGCCATCGGGCTTCTCGTCGCCCACGGCCACTGGCTGCGGCGTCGTGACTTCCTGTCCCATCTCGTCGACGCCGTGGACGACGGATGGGGACCCCGAGGCAGCGTCGTCCCGATGGCCTCGATCGAATGGTCCGCCGTCGCCGACTTCGCCGGGCGGGTTCCCGCCTCCACCAGCGAGCTGACCATCCTGCGCCTCGCCGCCTCGCTCGCCGGGGCGGCGACGCCCCTCTCCGTGATGGAGCTGACCGGTGGCCTGGACGAGACGAACGCCCGGCACGTGCTCGACGCCCTCGCCCACCGGTTCGGCTGGCACGAGCACGGCATCACGCACCTCGTCACCGGCCGCCAGGTCGAGGCGTCGCACGGCGCGGCGTCCTCCGACGCGGACCTGCCCAGCTTCGAGCAGCTTCGCGCCGAGGCCGACCGGGTCCTCGGCGACGCCGCCAACTGGCTGCGGTCGGACTACCGGCCCGGTACCGGCCCCTGCGGTGACGCGGCGGCCGCCGTCCGAACGGCCTTCGCCGCGATCGGCACCGCCAAGAACGCTCTGAGCGACGCGGCCTACGAACAGAGCCGCGTGCACGCCGGGCGCCACACCCTCGCCGTCCCCGACACGGAGGCAGGCGCCCGTCATGGCTGACCACGCCACCGCACGGGGCCGCTGCCGCCACCCCGTAGCCGTCGAGCCGGGCATGGACCGCGAGGAACTCCTCGCCCTGCCCGCCGTCGTGGACGTCGCCGTCGCCGCCCGGGCCCTCAACTTCAGCCGGACCGGCGCCTACGAACTCATTCGTGCCGGGCAGTGGCCCACCCCGGTCTTCCGTCTCGGGCGGCTCATCCGCATCCCGACCGCGCCGATCCTCGCCCTGCTCGGTATCGAGCCCCCGGACGCCACCACCGGCCCCAAGCCCGCCGCCGACTCCACATCCAGAACCGATCGGAGGAATGCCGGATGAAGGGCCATACCTTCAAGCGCTGCCCCTGCGGACCCGTCCACGACGACAGGGGACACCGCGTCAACTGCTCCAAGAAGCACGGCACCTGGGTCTACGTCCACGAACTCCCGCCCGATGAGGCTTGCAGGCGTCGCCAGGCCAAGAAGGGCGGCTTCCCCACCGAGAAGGCCGCCCGAGCCGCCATGAACGCATCGATCGCCAGGGTCTCGGCCGGGAACTGGGTCGAATACCCCAAGATCACAGTGGCGGAGTATCTCGATGAGTGGTTCGCAGGGAAGACTCTGTTGCGACCGTCGACAAGGCGTTCCTACGGGGAGCATCTGGTGCTCTACCTCAAGCCTGGCCTGGGGTACCTGAAGTTGCAGGAGTTGAGGGACGTCCATGTCGAGGCTCTGTACGCCGCGATGCGCGAGCTGGGGATGCCTGAAGAGTCGGGGGAGCCGCTGAGCGAACTGGCCCGGCGTCTGATCAAGGCCAGGGTGAACCAGAAGGCCGTGCCCAGACTGAGTTCTGCCCGGATCCGCCGGGTTCACGCCACCTTGATGTCCGCCCTCAATAGCGGGGTCAAACGTAAGAAGTTGCCGGACAACCCGGCTCGGTACGTGGAAGTACCCAGCGGACGGCGTCCCCGGGCGGTGGTGTGGACGGCGGAGCGAGTCGAGCACTGGCGGGCGACGGGCGAGCATCCGCCGGTGGCCGTGTGGACGGCCGTGCAGGCCGGCATGTTCCTGGACGCGGCGATGTCTGACCGTCTGTATCCGATCTTCCATCTCATCGCCTATCGGGGTCTGCGTCGGGGAGAGGCGGTGGGGCTGCGCTGGATCGACGTGGACCTGGCCGGAGGCCGCGTGACGGTGACGCAGCAGCTGGTCCAGATCGGCTGGGCCGTTGTTGTGGGTGAGCCCAAGACCGAGACGGGGGAGCGGTGCGTTGCGCTCGACACCGCGACCGTGGCCGTGCTGCGCGCCTGGCAGCGGCGGCAGGCCACCGAGAAGGAACGCTGCGGTGACGCCTGGCAGGACCACGGGCTGGTCTTCACCCGTGAGGATGGCAGCCCGCTCCAGCCGGACACCGTCAGCGATGCGTTCCACCGTGTCTTCGAGGTCGCCGGGCTGCCTCCGATCCGGCTTCACGACCTCCGCCACACCGCAGCCAGTCTCGCTCTCCAGGCCGGGGTGCCGATGAAGGTTGTTTCGCAAGAGCTCGGTCACAGCTCCCTGTCGATCACCGCCGACACCTACAGCAGCGTGCTCCCGGAGGTCGCTGCGGCGGCCGCAGAGGCCGTCGCGGGGATCATCCCTCGCGGGGCGTCAGGTGTCACCGACGTCGTCGAGCCGGGCCAGGAGAAGGAGAGGAACGACCCGGAAACGATCCCGTTGCCAATCCGTTGCCACAAGGCCCCGAAACGGGGTGCGACGAGGCAGGGAGGTGATCTCTGCGAGGGAGAAAGTGCTGGTCAGACGGGCGCGCCCGGCAGGGATCGAACCTGCGACCGTCGGATTAGAAGTGGAGTGATCTCCTCTTCCGAAAGGCGGCTCTCACCTGCGGAAAAGCGCCTTGCCCCACATCTTGGCTCCGGATTTCTGGGCTACTTCCGAGCGAGACACTTCCTTCCTGCGCGCCGACATCGCTTCTCGCGCGCCAGCGAGATTCGCTCGCACGACGTCAATCGTCGGATGCCCAGGGTTCAGGATCCGCTTCGCATCGGTGAGGGTCGCCTCGTACAGGGGGATGGCACGCGCCAGGTCCCCCGCCGACTCGTAGGCGCCGGCGAGGTTGTTCCGCGAGGTGAGGGTGGATGGGTGGTCGGCCCCCAGCACCCGCTCCCGATTGGTCAGGGTTGCCTCGTACAGGGGGATGGCACGCGCCAGGTCCCCCGCCGACTCGTAG
>JAUPKJ010000432.1 GCA_030837505.1 Actinomycetota bacterium | reverse complement strand
TCCGGGCTGTGACGGCTGAGACATGCAGCGGTAGCGCGACGACCTCGACCCTTGAGGCTCCCCGCCAGTTCACGCCACTGTCAACCAGCAGCGATTGGATGACTTGGCGCGTCACCCGCTAGACGAGTGAGGCCGTAGGACCTCGTTGCAACGGCGGCCCATGCCCTGACCAGCACCGTCGAGGAGACAGCGTGACTACAGCGGCCAACCCGTCGCAGAACCCGGGCCTGACCGAGCAGCCTCGGTCTGTGGCGATGTCACAGCCCGGGGACGTCGAGATCCGCGACGTACCGTTCGACTGCCTGGACGCACGTCACCTTCTCGCGCTGGCGGACGAGTACAACACGTTGTTGTACGGCCATGCCGACGAGTCCCCCCTTGATCCCGAGGAGTTCGCTCCCGAGTCCGGCGGCCTGTTCCTGATCGTCTACCGGGGTCCCCGGCCGATCGCCTGCGGAGGGTTTCGTCTCTCTCACCCGCCGGCCCCCGAGGGCGTCGCCGAGGTCAAACGCCTGTACGTCGTGGAGGATGAACGACGTCGGGGTACCGCCCGACGAATCCTGAGCGCCTTGGAGGACCTGGCCAAGGGGTACGGGTATCCCACGGTCATCCTCGACACAGGACGCAAGCAGAACGCCGCCCACCGACTCTACGAGTCCTGCGGTTACCACCAGATTCCCGGATTCACCGTCTACCGCGACGTCCCCGGCAACCGTGCCTACGCCAAGACTCTCCGTTGACGCACCCTTTTCCGGTAACCGGAGGGACTAGGCCGGGACCTCTTCGGGGAAGTGGCAGGCCACGGCGTGGCCGGTGTCGTGCTCGGTCAGCGGCGGGACCTGTTCGGCGCACAGGGCCTGGGCCTTGGGACACCGGGTGCGGAAACGGCAGCCCGAGGGCGGGTTGATGGGGCTCGGCACGTCCCCGGTCAGAATGATCCGTTCCCGACGGCGTTCGCGCTCCGGGTCGGCCACAGGGGCCGCGGAGAGCAGCGCCCGAGTGTAAGGATGCCGGGACCTCAGATAGACGTCGTCACGCGTGCCGACCTCCACGATCCGGCCCAGGTACATGACGGCCACACGATCGGAGATGTGCCGGACGATCGACAGATCGTGCGCGATGAACAAGTAAGCCAGACCCATCCGGTCCTGCAGGTCCTCCAACAGGTTGACGACCCCCGCCTGGACCGAGACGTCGAGAGCCGACACGGGCTCGTCCAGGATCAACAGACGCGGCTCCAGGGCCAGAGCCCGGGCGATACCGACCCTCTGACGCTGACCGCCCGAGAACTCGTGCGGATAGCGGTTACCGTGCTCCGGGTTCAGGCCCACGAGTTCGAGCAGCTCCGCGACCCTCTCCTTGCCCTGCGCCGACCACAGCCCGTGGATCCGCAGCGGCTCGGCCACGATGTCGTTGACCGGCATCTTGGGGTTCAGCGACGCGTACGGGTCCTGGAAGACGATCTGCAGGTCCCGGCGGACCTCACGCATCGCCTTGGTCGGCAGGGTCGTCAGTTCGCGCCCGGCGAACTTCACCGACCCGGAGGTGGGGCGGTGCAACTGCAGGATGGCCCGGCCGGCCGTGGACTTGCCGCACCCGGACTCCCCGACGAGCCCCAGGGTCTTCCCGGCGGACAGGTGCAGGCTGACCCCGCTGACGGCCTGGACATGACCCACCGTGCGGCGGAACAGGCCACCGCCCTTGACGGGGAACTGCATGACCAGGTCCTGCACGTCGAGCAGGAGCTCGGAACCGGGGCTCTTCCCTGTGCCGTCGTCCTTCCCGGCGCCGGTCTCGGTACCGGGCGCGGTCCCGGGCACAGTGCCGGGTGCGGTCCCTGCGGCGCTCACAGCGAGCCGACCTTGGTCGGGGTGAAGATCACGCTCGGGTCCTCCAGCTGGGAGACCAGCGGCCAGCGGTGGCAGGCCGCCAGATGGGACACCTGGTCGGTGTCCTGCAGATCGGGTTCGACGTCAACGCACCGGGCCTCGACCAGTGGGCACCGCGGGGAGAACGGGCACCCCTTCGGCAGGTTGATCAGGGACGGGGGCGCTCCGGGGATCGGGGTCAGGCGATCGACCGTCGCCTCCAGGTCCGGGATCGAGCCGAGCAGGCCCGCCGTGTAGGGCATACGCGGGGAACCGAAGACCTCGTCCGTCGTCCCGATCTCCACGGGCCGACCCGCGTACATCACGACGACGCGGTGGGCCATCCCCGCCACGACCCCCAGGTCGTGGGTGATGAGGATGATCGCAGCGTTGACGGCGTCCTTGACCTCCAGCAGGGTCTCCAGGATCTGGGCCTGCACGGTGACGTCGAGGGCCGTGGTCGGCTCGTCCGCGATGATGATGTCCGGGTTGTTGATCACCGCCATGGCGATCATGACGCGCTGGCGCATACCACCCGAGAACTCGTGGGGGTAGGCCCGCAGACGCTCCTTGGGCTGGGGGATGCCCACCAGATCGAGCATCTCCGCGGCCCTGGCCAGCGCCGCCTTCTTGGGGATGGCCGCATGGGAACGCACGGCCTCCGCGAGCTGATCACCGATCGTGTAGACGGGGTTCAGCGCCGTCATGGGATCCTGAAAGATCATCGCAACTCTGCGGCCCCGTAGGGAACGCTGTTGTTTCGCGGACATCTTCAGGATGTCCTGACCCTCCAGGAGGATCCGCCCGGAGATCAGAGCGCTGCGGGGCAGCAGGCCCATGACGGCCATGCTCGACACGGACTTGCCGGAACCGGACTCCCCCACGATGCCCAGGACCTCGCGCTCGGCCAGGCAGTAGCTGACCCCTCGGACGGCGTTGACGATCCCGTCCTCCGTGGGGAAGCGCACGGTGAGGTCCTCGACCTGCAGCAGGGGCGCCTTGCTGCTGTCCGCGCTGTTGTCCGCACTGTTGTCCGGGACCTGCGGTGTGCTGCCGCTGTGCTCGGTCATCATGCACGCACCCTGGTCTGCTTGGGGTCGAAGGCATCGCGCAGGCCGTCCCCGATGAAGTTGATGGTGAGCGCGATGAGGACGATGAACAGGCCCGGCCACCAGAACAGCCAGGGACGGGTCTGGAAGGCCGTCTGGTAGTCGCTGATCAACTTACCGAGGGAGGTGTCGGGGTTCTGCACCCCGAAGCCCAGGAAGCTCAGGGCGGTCTCCAACAGGATCGCCGAGGCGATCGTCAGGGTCGCGTTCACGATGATCGTTCCCAGGGTGTTGGGCACGATGTGGCGGAAGATGATCCGCGTACTGCTCGCGCCCAGGGCCCTCGCGGCCTCGACGAACTCCTTCTCCCGCAGGGACAGGAACTCCCCGCGCACCAACCGGGCCAGGCTCGTCCAGACGATCAGCCCCAGCAGCAGGGCCAGGGAGACCGCGCCGCCGTCGCTCGTCCGCCCGACCACCGCCGCGGTCAGCAGCAGAGGGATCGTGAGAATGACGTCGGTGACCCGCATGAGGATCGCGTCGATCTTCCCACGGAAGAAACCCGCGAGGGATCCGATCACGACGCCGATCACGGTCGCCGTCAGCCCGACGAGCAGGGCGATGAGCAGCGAGCGCTGCATGCCGCGCATCGTGAGCGCGAAGTAGTCGCGTCCGACGTCGTCCTGCCCGAAGGGATGGGCTCCCACCTGCAGGCCGTCCCCGTCGATCGGGGAGGGCAGGACGTCGAGGGTGGGGCCGCCGCTCACGACCTGCCCGGCCTCGGCGTAGGAGGCGTCCCACCAGCCGGGGATCCCCGCAACACCGATGGACGAGAAAGCGAGCAGGACGGCCGCGCCGAGCACGACCAAGGCGGTCATGGCACCCCGGTGCCGGAAGAACCGGCGGAACACCAACTGCCGCTGGGTCATGGCCTTGATAGTGAACTCTCGCTCCACCTGCTGGGGCGGATCCGCTGGGGCGGACGGCACCGCCGCGGTGGTCTCGATCTCAGGCATGGTTCCTCTCCTGGCCCGGTCCGTAGTTCCGACCGCTCATGTCGGCTCGGCCCGTCATGACAACCTGATCCGAGGATCGAGATAGGCGTAGGCGATGTCGGCCAGCATGTTGAACACCACGATGGAGACCGCGGTGACGATGTAGAAACCCATCACCGGGTTCGGGTCCACCTGGTCGAGGGCCGTGACGAACAGGGACCCCATCCCCCGTCGGGCGAAGACCTTCTCGGTGATGACGGCCCCGCCGACGATCACTCCGAGGTCGACGGCGGCCAGGGTGGTGAGCGGGATCAGCGCGTTGCGGAAGGCGTGCCGGACCACGACCGTGCGCTCGGTGAGCCCCTTGGCCCGGGCTGTGCGCACGTAGTCCTGGTTCATCACGTCCAGCATGGTGGCGCGGGAGTACCGACTGTAGGTCGCGAAACTGATCAGCATGATCGCGAGGGTCGGCAGGATCAGGTGGGTGATCTGGTCGAGCTGGTTCTGCCAGAAGGTGCCGTTCAGATCGGGGGTCTCGGCTCCGGTCGTGGCCAGGATCCGCCCGTTGACCTTCTGGGAGTAGGAGGGCACCGTGCGCAGCAGGATGTCCGTCACCATGAACGCCCCGGTGAACAGGGCCGTCAGCACGCAGGCCCGGATCGCGGGCCCCCTGTCCAGACCGCCGAAGAAGTACCCGATGACCGCTGCGACGGCGATCGCGCCGAGGGCGAGCAGGCCGACGTTGGTCCACGACGCCCAGGTGCTGTCCTCGATCCAGTTCAGGGCGGGGAACTGGACCACCGATCCCACGGCGGCGGTGGTCAGGCACCCGTACAGGACATTGCGGCGATGAAGGCCCGCGAGCAGGGCGGTGAGGCCCACGGCTGTCCCGAAGGACAGCAGGGCGATGAGCGCCGGCCCCAGGGCGGGGCGTTGGAACCACTCGACGGCCGAGAGGTACTGCAGGAGCCCTGCGGTCAGGACGGCGGCCGTGCCTCGCACGATCCAGCGCCGAGCCCGCTTCCCGCCCAGGATCGCGCCCCAGAACAGGCCACTGAGCAGCGACAGCACGACCGTGGACGTGAGTCCGATCTTCGGATCGTCGTACCAGTCGTTGGCCTCGATGGCCAGGTACTGCTTGAGCAGGACCGCGACCCAGAACACGGGCAGGGAGAAGAAGAGGAAGGCCGTGAAGGTGATCGTGTAGTCGAAGCCGGAGTACTGCCGCAGGGAGGACACGACTCCCACGGTCACTCCCAGGATTATCGACAACACGATGGCGGCCGTCACGAGTTGCAGGGTGGCCGAGAGGGCCTGGGAGAGCAGGACGGACACGTCCTGGTCCCGCACGCTCTGCCCGAGGTCGCAGCCCAGGCCGGGCACGGCGCACTTGGAGACCCCGCCGAGCCAGGTCATGTACCGCTGCGGAACCGGTTGGTCGAGGTGGAGCTTCTCGATCCGATGCTCGATCTTCTGTTCACGGTTCGGGCTGGTGTCGGTCCTCAGGTCTCCCAGGGGGTCGCCGGAATTGGCGACCAGGAAGAAGATCAGGAATGACGAGACCAGCAAGATGAAGACCGAGACGACCAGTCTCCGGAGCACGAAGACGGGCACGTAAGCCACCTCCCACGAGAAGACCGCACAACACGCTGCGACACGGGACCGGACCTGACCCCGTGTCGTTCTGTCCGACGGTCCGGTCCGGCAGCTCCGGGAGCTGCCGGACCGGACTCATCCGATCAATTCTTGAGCATCCACTCGTGGGCGTTCCAGGTGATGTCCTGCTGGGTGGAGTTCGGCTTGACGTTCTCCACCTTGGTGTCGGTGGCCGTGATGGCCGGGAACTCGTACAGCGGGATGGTGACGACGTCCTTCCACAGGATCGTGTCGACCTGCTTGAGGATCTGGGTCTGCTTGGTCTTGTCCAGCTCACGGTTGAGGCTGTTCATGAGCTGGTCGACCGACTTGTTGGAGTACAGGCCGTTGTTCTGGCCGCCCTGGCCGGCGGTCTTGGTCTGGTACAGGGCAGGCAGGGAGGTCACGAGGGGAGAGCCGCTCCAGGCGAACATCGCGATGTCCCACTGGCCCGAGGGCAGTTCCTTCTCGAAGAAGGAGTCCTTGCCGGTGTCCACGATCTCGAACCCGGCCTTGCTGCAGGAGGACTGCAGGAGGGTCACGGTGTCGGCGCGGCGCTTGTTCGGGGCGCTGGGGTTCTTCCTCCAACCGAGGCGGACCTTGACCTTGGTCTT
>JAUPKJ010000069.1 GCA_030837505.1 Actinomycetota bacterium | reverse complement strand
GCAGGGCCGCCCCGGTGAGCAGTCCCGCGAGCACCTGCAGGAGCAGCAGCGTGCCGTCCGTGGCGACGACACTCTCCGCCGGGTCGGAGACGTCCCTCAGGGACGGGGTCAGCGCCCACCACTGGCCCGCGAGCGACAGACCGGCGAGCAGGAAGAGGCCCACGATCCGGATGCCGCGACGCGTGGGCCGGTAGCGGGCGAGGTGAGCGCGGAGGTTCACCGACCGGTTCGCGGAGGCGCCGGTCCGGGAGCTGGGGGCGGTCGAGGACCAGATGTCGCCCGCGGCAGGCGTGTCGGGGCCGGGTCCCCCGGGGTTCTCCGGGCCGCAGGAGGGCGCGGGGTAGGGGCGGGCGGCTGCTCCGGGGTCACTCATGAAACCAGCCTACGGTTCTGCCCGACCTGGTCAGGACGGCACTGTGCCCGGAACCCCTCGGGGTCCCGGGCACAGTCGGTGCAGTGGTGCCGGGTGGCGCCGTGCTAGCGGGTGACGCCGGTGTTTCGAGTGACCGTGTTTCGAGTGACCGTGTTTCGAGCGATCGCCGTCGGTCGCGGCGGTCTCAGCGGGTCGTCAGGCGCAGGGAGAAGGAGGAGTCCCCGTTGTCCTTGACGGTGGAGGACATGCCGATGGCGTCGATCTTCGACAGTTCCGGCGGCACGGGCACGCCCTGGGTGAGGGCCGTACCGTACTTCTCGAGGATCCCGGCGACGTCGGCGTAGAGCACCGTGCCCGCGCCGTCGGCCTTCGGAACGGCCTTCTTGAAGCGGTCGGTCGAGGCGAGGTTGCCGTCGGTGCCGAGCTTCTTGGCGTAGCCGCTCGTGGTGGCGATGGTGTAGCCGCCCTTGGTCGTCGAGTGCTGCAGCGGCATGCCGGCCTGGGTCATCAGCTTGCTCAGGGCCTGCAGGGGCCCGGCCGTGTCGGAGGCCTCGGTCATGACCTTGGCTCCGACCTCGGGGGCTGCCACGGTTCCGGAACCGCCGACGGCCAGGGTGAAGGAGGTGCCGAGGAGGGCCTCGAGGTCGTCCGGCAGGGACAGCCCGTAGACCTTCTCGAACTGGGCGAGCATCTGGGTGGGGTCCTGGCCTCCGGAAGCCTGCAGGGCCTGCTGCCAGGCACCGGCGACCGTCTTGCCCATCCCGGTGGCGCCGAAGGCCAGGAGGGTGTCGTCCGGCAGTTTGGCCACGCCGGCCTCGCCCTGCTGCTCGGTCTTGGGGCTCACGTCACGCATCTCACCGGTGACCTCGACGGCGTCGCCGTCGAACCGCAGGGCCCAGGCGCCGTGACCGGCGATCCCCTGCCCCATGAGCGCCTTCATCTGGGCCCGGCTCTCGAGATTGCCGGACTGCTCGTTCGCGGTCTCCAGGAGGGGAGCCACCTTGCCGACGTCGACCCAGCCGGTGAGGATCCCCTTCTCACCGACGGTCTTCATGTCCTCCTGGTAGGTCTTGCTGTCGAACAGGGAGGACCGCTTGGCCTCGTCGAGGAGCGTCTGGGTCTTGGTCCCGGTCTCCTCACCGGGGCGCACGTAGGCCCAGCCCTCGGAGACCACGTAGTCCAGGGGGGAGCCGCTCTGCGTCTGCTGCTTGGCGGAGGACTTCTTCAGGAAGGACTCGGCGGCGCCCTCGTCCTCGGTCTGCAGGACGATCAGGGGGACGGCGGTCGCGGAGCCGGAGCCGCCCGGCATGACGGCGACCGCGACGCGATCGCCGATCCACTTCTCGACTTCCTTCCATTCCTCACCGGCCGCGCCCTGGTTGCCCCCGGCGGCCTCGACGAGCCAACGGCGCAGGTCCTCGTGGTCGGTCGGGGCACCGAGGGTGGGGAACTTGCGAGCGATCTTGAAAGCGTCGAGCTTCTGTCCCGCGGAGGGATCGGCGTCGACCTCGAGGAAGAAGGCTGCGGAGGCCGGGATGTAGCAGTCCAGGTCCTCGGAGGTCTCGTTCCCGCTCACCGAGTAGGCGTAGACCCCTCCGCCGACGAGCAGGACGGCCGCGGCAGCCCCCCCGGCGATGAGGGCCGTGCGCCCGGGGCCCCCGGAGGGGGTGGGGGCGGTCACCATGGTGGCGGTGTCCACGCTCTCGGTGCCACCGGCCGGCGAGGAACCGGGCTGGGCGCCCTGGTTCGCGAAGAGCCCCTGGTCACCGGGGTTCTGCCACGGGTCGTCCCCGGCCCCGGGCTGCGAGCCCTGCGGGCCGGTCGGTGGCTGCTGATCGGGCATCTGTCCCCCTGGAAACGATTGGACCGGGCCGTTCCTCGGCTCCGGCCCGACCATCGTAGAGGTGGGCAAGGACGATCACATCTTGCAATGCAGGAGACCCGCCGATCTGTCACGCAATTGAGACAGTGGCCCGCCCATAACAGAAGAGAACGGAAGTTGCCCCTTCCCGGTCCGCCGGTGTTCCGAACGGAAGAACTCAACGGGAAGGGGCAGTTTTCCGAACAAAAGGATTACGCCAGACAGCTGGGGCCGAGAAGCGCCTTGAGATCGCCGAACAGAGCCGGTGAAGGTGTGACCCTCAACCCGTCCGCCAGACGCATGACCTTCACCCTGCCGGGTTGTGTCAGTCTG
>JAUPKJ010000431.1 GCA_030837505.1 Actinomycetota bacterium | reverse complement strand
CCGTCGCAGCCGCCGTCGCAGCAGATCCCGACGCCGCCCTGCGCCGGGCAGCCAAGCCGGTGCTCCTGGACGAGTGGCAGGAAGTCCCCAGCGTCCTGGGCGCCCTCAAACGCTCGGTGGACCAGAACGGTGCCCCCGGACAGTTCCTCCTGACCGGCAGCGTGGAGGCCGACCACAGTCCCCGCAGCTGGCCAGGCACCGGACGTGTGGTGCGCACCGTCCTGCACGGTATGACCCAGCGAGAGATCACCACTCCGCTCACTGCCCCGTCCCCGCTGCCGTTCCTCGTGCTAGGAAAGATCGACGAGTTGGTCGGGCCCCGGGTCGTGCCCGACGTCGACGGGTACGTCACCATGGCGCTGCGCAGTGGATTTCCTGAGCCCGCCCTTCGCCTGGGACCTACGGGGACCACCGTCTGGATCGAGAGTTATCTGGATCGTGTCATCAATCGCGATCTGTCCGGTGCTTCCCAGGCCCACGATCCCCTGCGCCTGCGTCGTTACCTCGAAGCTCTCGGGCTGTCCACTGCCGGGATCCCCGCGGACACGACTCTGTACGAGGTCACAGGGATCAACCACCGCACCGCCGAAGCCTACGACCAGCACTTGGAACGCCTGTACCTCGCCGAACGGCTCCCGGCCTGGTCCTCCAATCGGCTGTCCCGTCTGACGAAACGGCCCAAGCGCTACATCACCGATGCTGCCCTGGCCATGGCGGCCGCCCGCGCGGACACGGCCGACGTCCTGCTGGACAGCGACCTGCTCGGCAGAGTCCTCGACACCTTCGTCGCAGCCCAACTGCGACCGGAACTCCCCGCTCTGGGCTCCCACGCGCGCCTGCACCATCTGCGGACCGAGCAGGGACGCCAAGAGATCGATCTGCTCATCGACCTGGGTGCCGGCCGGGTGGCCGGCATCGAGATCAAGGCAAAAGCCGCCCCCACCGCCCAGGACGCCCGACACCTCGTCCGGCTCCGTGACACCCTCGGAGAGGACTTCCTGGGCGGTATCGTCCTCCACACCGGCCCGCACCCCTTTCCCCTGACCCGGAGCATCTGGGCAGTGCCCATCTGCATGCTCTGGGCCACCGTGCGCTGACGCGGCGGGCCGGCGGTGACGACGATCCCAGGAGGTGTTCGGGTGAAGGAGCTGGCCGAGATGTCACTCGAAGAGCTGTGGCAGTTGTTCCCCATCGTTCTCCGAGAACACAGCCCTGAGTACCGGCAGTGGTTCGAGGAGGAGCACACCGACCTCGCCGCGATCTGGGGGAAGAGCGCTCCGCGGATCAGCCACATCGGCTCGACCGCCGTTCCCGGTCTGATCGCCAAGCCGACCGTCGACATTCTTCTGGAGCTCGGTGGGGAGATCGACCCGCAGGAAGTCATCGACCGTACCTCCCGCGCGGGGTGGACGCCCATGTCCGGCGCGGCCCGGCGGCCACTGGGCCTGTCCTTCAACAAGGGCTACACGCCGACCGGGTTCGCGCAGAAGGTCTTCCATCTCCATGTGCGCCCGCCGGGGGACCACGACGAACTGTACTTCCGCGACTACCTCATCGAGCATCCTGACACCGCACGCGACTACGAGCGGCTCAAACAGTCCTTGAGAGAACGGTTCGAACACAACCGTGACGCCTACACCGAGAACAAGACCGACTTCATCAGGTCCGTGACGGCCCGGGCACGTTCCCTGTACCCGGGCCGTCACACGCCTTCCGCCGACGAGGTCCGAGGTTCTTTCAGCTGAGGTCCTGCCAGCCGAGGTCCTTTTCAGTGGAAGGCGGGTGTCCGGGAAAGCGGTTCTACTGGACCTTGTACTGCTTCTCCAGGAAAAGGCAGTAGAGGCTGTCGAAGGTGCAGCGGGTCTGCGGGTCGATGTCGATGAACTTGTCGAAGGCGGCGTACGCTGCGAAGACCTTCTTCTTGGCCTCGTAGACGTCTCCGACGACGTTGACGGGGTAGTCGCTCGTGTAGACGCTGTAGCCCCGGTAGCCGACCACGGTGGTCGGGTACGTCACGTCGTCCTGGTAGAGGTCGTAGGCCGCCTTGGCGATCCGGGCGCCTGCCGCGTGGTCGCTGTGGTCCATTTTCGTGGGCACCGACAGGGTGTAGTCCTGCAGGCGGACCGTGTCCGCGTGGAAGGCCCTCATCAATCCCCGGAAGGTTTCCTGCAGCACGGAGGTCGTGAAGGTGACGGCACCCTCGTCCGTGGTCTTCTTATCCACGGGGATCATCGTCCCGCCGTCCGTCATCATCTTCTGCAGGGTCTGGTGATCGGTGATGGAGTAGCCCTGCCCGCTCACGTTGCCGTCGGGAAGACGCAGGAAGGACAGCCCGATCCTCGCATCCTGACTCCTGATCCCGTAGACCGGGACAACCCCGTTCTCGGTCGTGATGTCGAGGGGGGCGTCGTCCCACCGACCGATCGTCGTCATGGACTCGTAGGCGGCTCTCGCGCCCTTCTCCCGCTGACCCCAGTACGTGTTCTCAGCGGTTCCCCCGCGCTCGTCCTGGCCGTCGTCCCCCGCTGTGATGTAAACGGTCCGGATGCATTGTCCTTCGCGGACGCTGTCCAGCAGGTCCGGGCTCTGGAACAGGATGTCGTCGTCCTGATGCGCCACAATGTTCATCACCGTCCCCTGCGCACAGGAACGGTCCGCCCTCGCGGCCGTCGGCCCGAGAGCAGAAAAACCCGCCCCCGTCAGGAAAAGCACAAGAGCAACTGCGTGAGAGCGATGACGCATGAAAAATCCTTCCACAGGTGTACATCAGCATGAAGACCGAAACACCGTTGGTCCGGACAGTCACACCATCAGTCGAACGCAGGCGGTCAGTCGAACGCAGGCCGCAGGCCTGGTTCCCGCCCCGGGACAGGGACACCGTAAACACACGTGGGCCGGTCCCACCAGCCCCGGAATCACCCGACGACCGGCGAGGTGAGCGGCACCGGGCCGCGACGTTGCGTCAGACAACGAGCTCAGAAGCTGATCGCGGGGAGTCACAACCCGTCCCGCGACAGCAACACACCGAACAGCCATGACACGCCCAAAAGCCCGTGACGGCGAGTAGGTCGGAGCGGGCCTCAGCCTGAGTGATGAGCCGGCGCATCATCGGTGAAGAGACGGTCCGCGGTGGCAGGGCGACAGAAAAAGAGTCTTGTCACGTTTTCGTATGGTAAGTACAGTGGTCTGTCTTGTCCCCGTGACGCGTTCCCCGGATCTCACCAGGGAAGGACCGCCATGCCCAAAATTCTGGCGGCAGGCCTGTTCGTGGCCTCGCTGATCAATCCGTCGGCCTCGGTGCCCGGGGTTCCCTCCGGGGGGACGACGGCGGTTCCCCCGAAGATCCCGGTGACCGTGACGATGGTCACCGCGAACGGTACGGGGTGCCCGGGCGGCACGACGGCGGTAGTGCCGTACCCCGACGGCACGGGCCTGCACGTCATCTACACCGACTACGGCGTGCGGGACGGCGCCGGCGTCCCTCTGACGGAGGCGAGGAAGAACTGCCAGGTCAGCCTGCAGGTACGAGCACCGAGCGGTTTCACCTACGCTGTCTCCCGGGCGAGCTACCGGGGGCACGCCGACCTCGTGCCGGGCACTGTGGGCACTCTGCGGTCGGAATACCGCTTCGCCGGGATGCCCCAGACGGACATCCACCGGCACACCTTCACGGAACCGTTCGAAGGTCCTTGGAGCGTCGTCGAGGTTCCCTCGGCGGACTCGCTGCAATTCGCCCCGTGCGGGGAGAACCGCATCCTCAACCTCAACACGGAACTGCGGGTCCGCAACGGCTCTGCCGCGGGCGGCCAGGTCAGTTTCCTGGTGATGGACTCAGCCACCACCGGTTCCTCCAGCGACTACGAGTTCGAGTGGAAGACCTGTCCCTGAACGAATCCGTTGCGTACTGGAGTACCTTTCGCCCTCGTCCCCAACGTTCTGGACCGCTGTCGCTGGTCGCATCGCCCTGTTGTCGGTTTCTCTCGATGCGATAATCCGCAGGTGGCGGATGACGGGTACTGGACTGCGGCAGTTCTCTCCGCAGTCGCCGAACAGCTGGCCGCCCCGGCCCCGGAGGCGACGCCGGGTTCGGCGAGGCACCGGAAGCAGCCCGAGGGGTTCCTTCTCTTGGTGCACCGCAAGGGTTCCGCGGGCACTCGGACAGGCAACTGATCCGCCATGTCCGACGCTCCCGCCCGTTCCCTGCCGGACAGGGGCTGTTTCGCCGCCGTGGACGTGTACTATCCCGCGGACGGCGGGGCCCGGGCCGCCGCGGTGGTGGCCTCCGACCCCCGCTTCACGGTGATCGACGACGAACGGATCGCGGCCCTCACCGACGTCGCACCCTACGAGCCAGGCCGCTTCTACCTGCGCGAACTGCCCGCGATCCACGCCGTCGTGGACAGCTTGGACGGCTTGGACCTGATCGTCGTCGACGGGTACGTGGACCTCGATCCCCAGGGCCGCTCAGGGCTGGGGGCGCACGTCCACGAGGAGTTCGGCGTCCCGGTCATCGGGGTGGCGAAAACAGCGTTCCACACGGCCACCCACGCCCGGCCCGTCCTGCGCGGCCAGGCCACCCGTCCCCTGTATGTGACGGCCGCCGGCCTGGGGCTCGACCAGGCCGCCGACCTCGTGTGCACCATGACCGGCCCCCACCGGATGCCCGACGCCCTGCGCCGCGTCGACGCCCTCTCCCGCCGGCTCCGGACCACCTGAAGCCGCCCCGTTACCGGGGTCCTCGCCACTCCCGGCACGGTTCAGGGCCTGGTTCGTGAGCGGTTGCGCAGAGCGTCGGCTGGTTCTCGGGACAGGTCCGTGTACGGATTCACTACGGTTGTGTCGTTCGAGTGTTCTCGGTCGGTTGCGGGAACGGGAGCCGCGATGTTGCGTTCGAGGAGGGCCGCGATCGGTGTCGGTGTTGTCTTCGCGCTGGTGGGGTGCGGGGCGTGGGCTCGGTTCCTGCTGACACAGGATCTTGATCACGCGGACCGGTGGTCGAGCGTCGTCTCGGCCTGGGTCGGCCTGGCAGGTCTGGTCCTCTCTGTT
>JAUPKJ010000430.1 GCA_030837505.1 Actinomycetota bacterium | reverse complement strand
GATCGGGTCGAGGGCGGTGATCTCGGTCTCGGTGCGCAGCGTCTCATCGAGGGACTGCTCGCCGGCGAGAACCTTGCGGATCTCTTCCTCCTCGGCCGCGACGTCGTACTTGCCCAGGAGCGAGGCGACGTCGCCGAGGGCTGTGTGGGCCTCGCGTTCCTTCTCCAGCAGCTTGGCGAGCACCCGGATGTCGCCGGAGAACGAGTCGGTGTCCGGTTCCAGCAACAGCGTGGTGATCTGCGGGCGTCGACGCTGCCCGTAGCGGTCGATGCGACCGTTGCGCTGTTCGATACGGATCAGGCTCCACGGGATGTCGAAGTGGATCAGCTCGTGGCACTGCAGGTGCAGGTTGACGCCCTCGGAGGCGACGTCACCGGTGACGAGCACCCGGATCGGCGACGACTCCAGCGTGAAGCTCTCGACGATCTCCTGCTGCTCGGTGTCGGTCAGGCCGCCGTGGAGGATCCGCACAGCCCCGGCGGCGGCTCCAGCGAATCCCAGGTCGTTCTCCAGGTTCGCTTTCAGCCAGGTCAGGGTGGGGATCCGCTCGGCGAAGACCACGGCCCGCATGTGTTGGCCGGGGCCGACCCCGAGGCCCCGCAGGTAGTCCTTCAGCCGTTCGTACTTCGCCGACGGCTGCGCGAGGGAGTCAGCGGTCAGTTCCCCGAGCCGGTTCAGCGCTTCGACCTCGCCCCGCTGCGCAGCGGTGGCCGGGGTGCCGATCCGTTTGAGTCGTTCCCTGACCGTCTGTGCGAGGGCCGCCGGGGAGGACAGGAACGCTTTGGCGAGGGTCCACGGGAACAGCCGCGCCGGGGCGGAGCCCGACCCGAGTCCCGAGTACGGCGACCGGCCCGACGCGGGACGCAGCCACACCTCGTCCAGCTCGCGGGCCACCGCGTTCTCGGCCGGCGACGCCGGGACGAGGATGTTCTGAGGATCCCGGCGTTCGGCCCAGTCCGCGCCGACCGTCCGCGCCACCTCGGGGCTGTTGCGGTGCCGTCGGACCACGAGCCGGGGAACCTCGCTCTCCACGAGGCTGCCGTCGGGCCGGACGGCTGTCGGTTCGAGCAGACGAATCAGTTCGGCGAACGAATCGGCTTTGCCGTTGTGCGGTGTGGCCGAGGCGAGGATCAGCGCGTCCGTGGACGGCGCGAGCACCCGCGCCAGCCGGTTGTTCTGGGTGCTGACATTCGTCAGGTTGTGCGACTCGTCGATCACCACGGCGTCCCACCGCTGCCGGCGCAGATGCGCCAGGTACCGGTCGGACTTGAGGGTGTCGATGGAGATGATCGCCCGTTTGAAGTATGCGAACGGGTTTCGGGTCGCGGGGAGTTTCTGGCGCACCCGTTGGAGGCCGAGGCTGTCCAAACGCACGAACGGCAGCGCGAACCGGGTCCACATCTCGTGCTGCATCTGTTCCAGCACGTGTTTGGGCGACACGATGAGGATCCGCTCGCCCCTCCCCCGTCGGACCAGCTCGGCCAGGATCATGCCGATCTCGAGGGTCTTGCCCAGCCCCACGGCGTCCGCCAGCAGGATCCGCGGCCGCAGGTTCACCGGGTCCAACGCCGTGCGGACGGCGGCCTGCTGGTAGTCCAGCACGCGGGCCAACATCCGGGGTGAGACGGTCAGCTCACTGACGTCCAGCGGCACTGCGGTCTTGCGCAGCGTGGCTTCGAGCCACAGTTTCGTCCGCCGGTACCCCGGCGATGGATCCGCCTGGACCGAAGCCTGCGCCGGGTCATGGACCTCGATCTCGTCGTACCGCTCGTAGAAGGCCGCGGTCGTCTCACGCACCAACTCCGACAGTCCCTGCACCGTCAGCAGCGCGCCGTCCCGGGTCTGCTCGACCCCGGTGACCAGCCACTCCTCGTCCCGGACCACCACGACGGAACCGGGCGCCACCTCGAGACCGGAACTCACACCGTTCAGCACCGGAACCACCCCGGCATCACCCGCCATCACGAGTCGTGACTATAAGCCGTCGCCACGTCTCCCGAGAGGGTTCTACAACAAATGACGCAGTCCCCGCGGACCGGTAGCACCGTCACCCGCCACGTCGCTGTGCGGGGCGAGAGGCCGGACGGCGGACGCGGCCCCGCGGCCCTCCCGCGTCGGCCGGACCCGATCGACACGGCGCAGGACGTCCCGGCTGCCCCGTCCGACGCTGTCCCGACTACGCTCCGGTGCCCGGACGAGTTCGGTCGCCTCGTGGTGGGACAGTATCCGGCAGCCCGGTCGTGCAGTACCGGCACGCCGGGTCACTTTGGAAAGCAACCGCTTTTGTTGACACGACGGTTTCATTCCCGGCATGACCGGTGATAACCGAGGGCGGTGGAGTACAACGGCTCACAAAAGCGGTCGACGACTCAGCGGAAAGAATCCGATCTTGTTTCGTTGCCGGGTGGCCCGGGGTAATTCGCCCATACTCGTATCAGGATCCTCCAAGTGCAGATCTGGCGTCACGAGATGCCTTGCGCTGAACCAACCGTCGAGCTTCACGCGAGGACAGCCCAGGATAGGAACTGAGAAGCTTACTGATCTCAATTTTCATCAGATGCTTGGACTTCAGTCGGTTGAAGAGCCGCTCAGGAATAGGTGGGATAGATTCCATGACCTGACCATACCTTTCAGCAAGGCGGGCAGCTTTTTCGACCGACGAACCCGTCGCCAGACTCGCAGCGAACTCGGCCTTCAACGATGCAAGCGTGCGGACCGCAGCATCCCTCCGCTGGGAGGCTCCCCGTCTATCAACGATCAGTTCCACGATCGCCAAGATCGTTGTACCTATCGTGAGCCAGGCGATCCATGTCGCCCGAGTTGCTCGGACTCCAAGAATCTTGAGCTCCTCTTCTGTCCCTGTGAAAGCAAGACCAGATCCTAGGATTGAGAAACCGATGATTCCGCACAGGAACGCAGTACCGATCAGAGTATCACGATCACGTAAGGCTGATTGCATACTCATGCTTTGGTCCACGATTCGTGCCTGTTTTTTGACCTGACGCTCCAAATTCGAGATTTCTGTCGGTGGAGGGGAACTCTCAGTTGCCCCCGAACTTTCATTTGCAGCCACTCACAGTCCCGTTCTCAGGCATCGAGATTCCAAATTTTACACGCTCTGAAAACTTCCTTTCTCTGCGGGTTCCACCAGGACCTTGAAGCTCCGAGCCGGGGACATCCCAACCGTGACCCGGTCTCGGAAGCTCTTGCCCCGTTCCTGCCCACCGACAAGCTTGAATCGCACCTGCCCGTAATCGGACTGGAAGAACCACGATCATCGCCAGGTTGTACCAAACGACGGGCCGCGCCGACAGTAGCCCGGACCCGTCGCTCACCAGCAACGGCGGGACCACCCTGGCCGAGGCTCCCACCGCCACCCGACCCGGCAACCGATCGCCCCTCGTCCCTGCGATCTGTTGCCCGGCACGCGCTACCCCCAAAATAATTGCAGTTTGACCATCCCGACCAACGCCGTTGCGTCATGATTGGTTGAGACCGCTAGGAGACGCAGGCGGCGATGTTGGCGTGCCGTGGAACACAGCTCTGGCCTGCGTCGATTCGAAGGGAGAAGGCTGCGCTCGTGGGGGCCTACGCGGAGCTGGAGCAGACCGGTGTCTGCGGCCCGAAAACGCTGGCCCTGCTCTGTCGGCTCGGCGCCCAGGTGGTGGCGACCAGCTCTTTTCCGCCGCCGGACCGCCGTCACCACTGGGATGCGGAGGCAGTCGATGACCTCCTCACCGACATGTTCGACCGGTCCGGTCGTTCCTTTCTGATGGACTGTTTTTTCAAGGCCACGAACGACGCTTCCCTGGAGCGACTGTTCCTGGCATCGATCCGCAACCACTTGATCGACCAGGCGAAGATGACCAACCGTGGGAAGTTGCGTCGGCGGTTGGAGGGTCTCTTGACCAAAGACGCCCGTTTCGTACGCGCCGATGTCGGCAGCAGTAGGGGCTGGGCCGTACAGGGAGCCAGTGGTTCCCCCTGGCAAGGCGATGTCGGAGACCTCGACCGGGTAGCTGCGAGCGTCCGCGGTGTCGCGGTCTGGCGGTGGAACGAGTCCGGCCCGACTCCTCGCACGACCGTGAACGCCCTACTCACCGTCGCCCATGCGATTCTGACCGCAGCCGGTGGAACGGTTCGAGACGAAGACCTGGCCCGGACGATTGAGCGACGGTTCGCGCTCCTCGCGCCACCAGTCACCACTGCTCTGTCCGGTGACGACGCTTGGGCTGATCCTCCGGCCCCCGCCGAGGACGGCCCAGAGGCCCTCGTAATGGCCGAGAGCCAGGCAGAAGCACTGTGGGCTTCCCTGTCGGCGGACGAACGGGCTCTGGTCCCCCATCTGGGGGAATCACCGGAACAGCTGGCGGTCTGCCTGGAGACCGGTCCCAAGGCCGCGAGCGCCATCGCTGCTGCCTTGGCCGAGAAACTGCGGGCTGCGGTGTTCGACGAGGATACGGTCGAGGACGTAATCGCTTTCCTGCTGCGATGGTGTGTGATCCGTCCATGACCAGAGCACAGTTACGTCGTCCGTCCCTGCTGAGGGGCCCCGCGAACGGGATCCCCCCGAGGGGAGGACACCCCCGATGAGTGCCGAACACCCGTCGGAACGACTGCGTCGATTCGCCGTAGCAGCGAAAGTACCCACGGCTGTGGTAACCGCCTGGCATGATCCACCGCCGGCACCAGGCGATGGCCAGCTCTGGAGAGCCCGTTGGGAGGAGCACGTTGAGATCGTTCTTGTGACCGCAGTCACGCTCGACAGCGTCCAGGTTGTCCCCGTTACCCTCGATGTGGGGTACGAGGACGACGCGACCTTGATCGTCCCCCCAGACTCCGGCCCGCTGGGTGTCCCCTTTCTGATCTGGCGTGGGTTGCCTCGCAACCTCCCCCTTCGGGTCTTGGACCGTTACCTCGGTTCGTCCCGCGAGGGACTGCGAACCGCCGCCGAGTTGGCCGCTGCCCCTACCACCGGTGGCGCAACGACCGGGATCGCCATTACCTCAGCTGTCGACCCACGCTCGGAGTATCGAGCGCGTCTGGAAGACAGTCTCGACGCTCTCG
>JAUPKJ010000429.1 GCA_030837505.1 Actinomycetota bacterium | reverse complement strand
TCGACTCGTCGCTGGACCCCGTCTTCGCCTCCAGCAGCTCCTACCTGAGCCGTCACGGTTACCGCGCGTCGACGTTGTCCGACGACCCGGCGTCGATGCGGCCCCATGACGCCGTCCAGGACGGGAACGCCACCGGTGAGGGCGCAGTGGCCCTCGTCATCGAACGCGAGGACCTTCCTGCGGGCACGGCGTCCGGATCCCGCGGCCGGGCAGTGCTCGACCTGCATGTCCTGACGTCCCGGAGCAACGGGCCGTCGGTCCTGGCGACCGGCCCGTCCCTCAACGTGGCACGGGACGCGGCGGGGGTCCTACGCACGGCGGGGCGGAGCCTGGAGGAGGTCGCGTTCCTGAACGACTACTCCGACGGGAACCGTTTCGTGGAGGACCACTTCTGCGGTGCCCTCGACGAGCTGCGTTCCCTGTGTTCGTACGACGGACCGATCGCCGTCACCAACCATGAGGCCTCGTTCGGGCACGTGGCCGGAGTCGGGGGGATGGTCAAGCTCCTGTCGACCATCCTCATGCTCCGGGAACGACGCATCGGACCCATCACCAACTGCCAGAACCCTTACCAGCGGTTGCACGCCGATCCCGTCATCGGGCGCGCCCTGTCCCTGCGACCGCACGACCCGACCTCCGCCCTCATCGTCTCGGCAGGCGCAGGAGGGGATTCGACGACCGTCCTGGTCGATCACCTGTCTGGAGGGCTACGTGTCTGAGACACCCACAGCAGCCGTGGCACGTACAGCAGCCGTGGCACGTACAGCAGTCGTCGACGGAGAACCCGGACCGGCGGTCGGCGCGGTCGTCGACGCGCTGACCCGACTCGGCGTCCGGGTCATCGAGCGGGTTGCCGGGGACGAGCGGGTTGCCGAGCGGGTCGCCGGGGACGAGCCGGCCCCTGACCTGTACTGCGTCGTCCTGACCGGCAACGACGCCTATCGCAGCAGCGGTCCCCCCGGACGCCTGGACCGGCGGCGGGCCGCCGACGTCGCCGCGGCGATGGCGGACCGCGGGGCAGGCCGCCTGCTCCTGATCACCGACAGCGGCTTCTGCCTGCACCTGGGGGGAACCGCGGACCTGGCTGCCGACCGGGCCGGGGACCTGCGGTGGTGGCAGCACCTGGCCGCTCGGAACGCGGCGTCAGGCGTCTGTGCCAACACCCTCTCCCTCGGTTACGCGCCGTTCCTGGGGCACACGCTGCCGAAGGACGTGGAAGCGGAGCTGTTCCGGCACATCCCGATCCGGCGTGCCGTGACCAGCACGGACCTGCAGGGAGCTCTGCGGCTCTTCGTGGAGGGGGCCTGTTCCTACCTCGTCGGGGAGACCGTCCCGGTCGACGCCGGACAGGACCTCAACCTCATCGCCGTGCCCCGGGACACCTCCCACCCGGCCCCCCACTGCGCTCCCCACCGCGCCCAGGACCAGGAAGGGGACGTCCCGAACCGACAGCCTGTCTCCGAACGGCAAGTCTCCGAACAATCTGTCTCCGAACGGCAGATCTCCGAACAGCAGGTCTCCGGGCGACGACCGGTCTGCCTGGTCGTCGGTGCCAGCAGTGGCATCGGACGCGCGGTCGCCCTCGATCTCGCCCGTCGGGGAACCGACCTTGTCCTGGCCTCCCGTCGCGTCGATGCCCTCCAAGAGGTCGCGACGAGCGCAGCCGACTTCGGCGTGCGGACCTGGGTGCTGCCCTGTGACGTGGCGGATCACGACCAGGTCGGTGACCTGGTCGCACAGGCGATCGAGTCGGCCGGGCGGATCGAGCGCGCCGTGTACGCGGCGGGCAACCTGTCCTTCGGGCACAACCCGGCCGGAACCGGCCGGACCTTCGCCGTCAACCTCTTCGGCTACATGACCCTGTGCGAACGGCTCACGGCGTACTGGCGTGAGCACGCGATTCCTGGGTCGATCGTCGGTGTCTCCTCGGTGAGCAACGAATCGGTGCCCGTCACCCACGTCGAGGAGTACGGGGCCAGCAAGGCTGCCATGACCCAGTTCTCCCGGTGCCTGGCCGCCACCGTCGCCCGCGACGGCATTCGCGTCAACTGCGTGTGCCCCGGCATCATCCGCACTCCCATGGGGCAGGTCGCCGGTCCTGCCGTCCAGCGAGGATGGGTCGCCAGGATCCCCGCCGGACGCGTCGGCGACCCCCAGGACGTCGCCCCCCTGATCACCTGGCTGCTCAGCGACGACGCCGGCCTCGTGACCGGCGCCCGGCTGCGCGTCGACGGCGGTTTCGGCCTGGGCGGGCTGCCCCCGCTCGTCCCCCCGTTGGCAGCACCGTTCGCAGCCCCGCTCGCCTCCGCCGGGTGCGAGGAGGAGGAGACAGTCCGATGACGAACGCCACCACACCCCCACGGCGGTCCGCGCCACGGACGCCGGAGGAACCCTTGAACGGACGCACGGCTCTGGTCACGGGGGGGTCCTCCGGGATCGGCGCGGCCATCGCGCAGGAACTCGCCGCGCTCGGGGCACACGTCGCCGTCGTCGCGCGGCGCACCGACCTGCTTGACGCGACAGTCAGCCGCATCCGACAGGCCGGGGGGAGGGCCCTCGCCGTTGCCGCCGATCTGACCACCCCCACCGGACCGCAGGACGCCGTGGCGCAGGTGCGGGATCTCCTCGGTCCCGTCGACATCCTCGTGTGCGCGGCCGGCGCGGTGCGCCTGGGAGGCGTCGACGAGGTCAGCGACCGCCACTGGAACCTGATGTTCACACTCAACCTCGACGCGCCGTTCCGCATGGCCCGGGCGGTCCTTCCCGACATGCGGCACGCCGGGTACGGGTGGATCGTCGCCATCGGGTCCGCGGCCGGAGCCGACATCGTTCCGGGCAGCGGCGCCTACGGGATCAGCAAGGCAGCACTGAACCGACTCGTCGAACTGATCGACGAGGAGAACCGCGCCTGCGGCGTGCGGGCCGTGGCCGTCTGTCCCGGATGGGTCAGGACCGCCCTGGCGCAGGACCCGGCCGAAGCCGGCATCCCCGAGGACGAGGTCCTCAGCCCCCAGGACGTGGCGCAGACCGTGTCCTGGCTGGTCACCCGACCGTCCCGTCTGCGCCTGGACCGGATCGTCCGCTGCGAACCGACCTCACCCCGGGCGGACGCCACAGCAGCGATGGTCGCAGCGCTCGCGTCGTCCGGCCGGGGTCGGGCCGAGGAGGGAACCCCACGATGAGCACGAGGTTCGCGAACATCCAGGAACCGTCAGGGACCGGTGACGGGCGGGTCGACCTGCAGTGGGACGGACGCGGGATCGCCTCGCTGATCATCAATCGCCCTCGGCGTCGGAACTGCCTGACCCATGAGATGTCCTCGACGATCCTGTCCGGACTTCTCGCGGCCGAGGAGGACCCGGCCGTGCGCGTGGTGGTGCTGCGGGGTGCCGGAGGGGGCTTCTGCTCGGGTGACGATGTGGGGACCGTCGACCGGTGGCGAGCCGGTGACCGCAGCGACGCGCCGTTCGATCACGTGACCTCGGATGCCCACTACCTGCGCATTTGCGAGGCGATCGTGTCGATGCCCAAACCCGTCGTCGCGGTCCTCGAAGGGGCGGCTGCCGGGGCCGGGGCGGAGATCGCCTGCGCAGCCGACTACCGCTTCTGTTCCTCGGGGGTGCGGATCGGGAGTTGTCTGGTGTTGGTCGGGCACGTGGGCAACATGGCGATGATGTCCCGGGTCGTGGGCCCGGCCCGGGCCACAGAGATCTACCTGACCGGACGCCTGGTGGACGCCGAGGAGGCCTTGGCGATCGGGCTGGTCGACAGGGTGGTCCCGGACGACTCGTTCGACGCGGAACTGGAAGCGTTTCTCGAACGACTTGCCACGGCACCCACCCGGTCCATCGGCTTGTTCAAGGAACTGCGGGAACGGTCCTGGGGACAGTCGGCGCAGCATGCGCTGCGCTTGCAGGACGCCTACCACCTGCGCACCCACAGAGAGGTCCAGGACGGCGCCGAGGGGCTCAGGGCCTTCGTCGAACGCAGACCTCCCAGGTTCACCGGACAGTAGAACAGGTTCACGGGACGGTAGAAAACGAACAGAGGGTATATTCTGTGTTTTGTGAATGCGGAGAACGTCGCTGGGGCCTCGGAGACCGAGCATGTCCTGATGGCGCGCGAGACCCCGGTTCACGTGTGGACGGCCGGAGCGGCCCCAGCCCCCGCGGTCGTCTTCATCCACGGGGCCGGAACCGATCACCACATGTTCGATCGGCAGATCCCTGCGGTCCTCGCGGCCGGATTCCGGACCGTCCGCTGGGACGTCGGCGGACACGGACTGTCCAAGCCGATGCCCAGGTCCTTCACGATCCCCGATGCCGCTGCGGACCTCGCGACGGTGTTGGACCAGCTCGACGTGCAACAGGTTCACCTCGTGGGGCAGTCGATGGGCGGCAACATCGCCCAGGAGTTCGTCCGGACCTCACCCGGGCGGGTCTCCGGCATGGTCGTGATCGGAAGTGCGTGCCACACGCTGCCCGTGAGCAGGACCAGCCGTTGGGTACTAAGGGCGTCGAACGCAGTGTTCGTACTGTGGCCGTACAAGCAGCTGAAACATGCCATGACCAGGGGCGGCGCGGTCTCAACCCAGGGACAGCGCTATCTCGCGGACGTGTTCGACAGCATGGACCGAGGCGACTTCCTCCACGTGTGGCGGGCGATGACCCGGTGCCTGGACCCCGACCCCGCCCATCGCGTCCCAGCTCCGCTGCTGCTGATTCTCGGCGAGAAGGACGCCACGGGGGACGTCGCGGGCACCATGCGCGCCTGGGCGGACCGGGACCGAGCGCCACTGCACGTCATCCCCGGTGCGGGGCATGTGGCCAACATCGACCGCTCCGAGGAGGTCAACAGACTGATGATCGATTTCCTGTTGACCCTGGACGGGAGGGAGGAGCGATGACCGACGTCGATGCCGACACGTCGGCACGCCAGACCTTCGTCCAGGAGATCGGGAACCTGTTGGGAACATGGGGACTGCCCCATGCCACCGGGCGTGTCTTCGGCTACCTCCTGATCCGCTCGGAGCCGGCCTCCCTCGACGAGATCAGCGAGGCGCTCGACCTGAGCAAGGGCGCGGTGAGCGTTGCCACCCGTCAACTGGACATGTGGACGCTGGCCCGACGGACAACGCAGCCGGGCTCCCGTCGCGTCCTGTACGAGGCGTCGGCCAGCCCGGAGGTCCTGCTGTCGGTCCGCCAGACTCAGACCCGTACTTTCCGGGACGCGCTCGCCGGAGGAGTAAAGATCACTTCCGGGCCCGCCGAGGAACGCCTGACCGTCCTCACGGATTTCTTCGACTTCTATTTGCGACGTATAGCCCAGGCCCTGGACGAGTGGCATGATCGCCGCCCTGAGCCGGGAAAACAGCTGTGACGGGTGAACCCCGCCGCTCAGTGATCGACACCTGTTCGCTGGTGTACGACTCTGCCGGTTGGGTCGCCTACCTTCACCGACTGGCAGAGCACGCTCCTGAGTACCTGTCGGTCTTCGCACGATCGTTCGTCCGGTGTCTCGGGGTGGAACCCGCTGTGTGGGAACGCCTCACCGGCCAGCTTGCTGACCCCGTGGCGAGGGCAGCTGCCCTGGAGGCGATCGCCTTCGATCTGCCCGCGTTCGACCTGGACGAGTATCTGGAACGCAGAGCCGGTGAAGGTGTCGTCGGCGAGATCGCCATGGGAAGCGCTCACGGGCTTGCTGACGGAACGACCGTCAACGAACGTCTGGCTGCCATGGCGCAACGGTCCGCGGGGCGGCTGCACCCGTGGGGCGGCGTGGTTCTCCGGGACCCGCAGGAAGCCCTGAAGGAGCTGCAGCACTGCCTCGACCTCGGTATGCGCGGTTTCAACGTCATCCCGTTCCTGGACGACGTCGACGTCACCGACCCGGTCTTCCGGCCGGTCTTCGAACTGGCGGACCGCCACCGACTCGGTCTGTGGCTGCACACCGGACACCACTTCGCCCGCAGGACCTCCGCGGAAGTGTGCACCTGGCGACATGTCGATGTCCTGGCGTCCAGGTACCCACAGCTGCACGTTGTCGTCGGGCACGCCGGATGGCCCTGGATCCGTGAGATGACCACCATCGCAATGCGACACCCCAACGTGATGCTGGAGATTTCCTCGCACCGGCCGCGCACTTTCGGTCTGGCCGGCTCCGGGTGGGAGTCGTTGCTGTTCCACGGGCCCAGGGCTCTGGCGCGTTCGGTCATGTTCGGCACCTCGACCTGGGTCAATCCCGTCCCGATCGGCGTGCTGGTCGAAGAGCTTCTGTCCCTCGACCTGCCCGAGGAAGTCCTCGACCTGTGGTTGCACGGCAACGCAGCGCGACTTCTCGGTGTGATCGAGGGGCCGTCCTGAGTCGTCCTCGAGGAAAAGGCTACGGTTCGTGACCGATGGGCCTGGAAATGACCCTCTTGGGTTGGATTTGATAGATTCTAAATCATGTAATTCATTATGAATTGCAGGTGTTGGGGCCACCCGCCACGGGTGACCCGGTGGAAGGAGAAGCGTTGGAAGACATCATCCGTTGTGAGGGGCTGACCAAGCGGTTCGGCACGTTCACAGCGCTGGACGCTCTGGACCTGAGGGTGGGGCCCGGAACGGTCTTCGGGTATCTCGGGCCGAACGGGGCCGGCAAGAGCACCACACTGCGCATGCTGGTCGGTCTCACCCGGCCGGTTGCCGGAAAATGCGCCGTGTTCGGTCAGGACCCCGCGTCCTCGCCCGCGATGCGCGCCAGACTGGGCTACGTCCCCGGGGAACTGCGACTGGACGACAGAATGACTGTCGGGGGCACCCTGGAGCTGTGGACACGGATACGGGGGATGACCGAGACGAAGTATCGGGACGAGCTCCTCCAGCGTTTCGACATCGATCCGGGCAGGGCGGTCCGTGGGCTGTCCACCGGTAATCGTCGCAAGGTGGGTCTGATCGGTGCCTTCATGGGCAAACCCGAACTTCTCATCCTCGACGAGCCGACCAACGGACTGGACCCCTTGATGCAGCAACAATTCCTGGCTGCCATCGAGGAGGCGAAGGACGAGGGAAGGACCGTCCTGCTGTCCTCCCATGTCCTGTCGGAGGTCGAACGTGTGGCCGACACGGTGGCCGTGCTGAGGAAGGGGCGGCTCGTGGCCCAGGGACGCCTGACAGATCTGGTGCAGGACGTGCGCCAGACGTTCAGGATCCAGTTCGAGTCGGAGCCGGTCCCGGTCGACGAGATCACGCGACTGCCCGGTGCCACGGAGGTGGAGGTGGTGGGGACCACCGTCAACCTGCGGTGGACAGGGGCGCCCGAGTCGCTGCTGGCGGTCCTGGGGCGTCACCGCCTTCGCGCGATGAGGGCACCGGAGCCCGAACTGGAAGAAGCATTCCTGCGGTTCTACGAGGACGCGACGGAAGGTGCGGACCGATGAATGAGAACGAAACTGCAACGGCCCGCAGAACGAAACCGGCCCTCGAGGTCTACAGGTGTGCTCTGCGCAATCAGATCAGGGATGGTCTGCTGTGGGGGTCCTCCCTGGTGTGCCTGGTCCTCATGGTGGCGGCTCTCTGGCCCTCGCTCCGTGACTCGGGGACTTTGAACGACCTGTCGGGGAGTTTGCCGGGGGGAACGGCGGAGGCCTTCGGACTCCAGGAGTTCGGCACTCCTGCGGGCTATCTGAAGGGCAATCTCTACGCCGTTCTCGTGCCTCTCATGCTGTGTTGGTTCGGAATCTCGCTCGCCACTTCGTCTACCGCGGGCGACGAGGACGCCGGACGGCTCGAGCTGCTCCTCGTGCTGCCCATCGGCCGCCGAACGGTGTTCCTCGCGCGTTCGCTGGCATCGATGACGACGCTGCTCCTCGTCGGAATCGTGACCTGGATCTCCCTCATCGCGTGCTGCGCGCTGTTCGATCTCGACGTTTCGTTCGAGGGAATGGCGTCGGTCAGCGCGATGGTCACTCTTCTGGCCATGTTGCACGTCGGAGTGACGTTTCTTGTCAGTGGCTGGGGTGCCCGCCGAGGGGCGGTCCTGGGCATCACCTCTACCGTGATGATGGCGGGTTACGTCCTGCAGGCCTTCCTCCCGCTGTCCGATGCGCTCAAGGACTGGGCGCAGGTCTCGCCGTGGCAGTGGGCGCTGGGGGCGGACCCGTTGTCCGGGGAGCTGGATCTGATCGCAGCTGCCGCGCTGACGGTGCTGACGCTCGTCCTGACCGCTCTCGGCGCGCAACTGGCGGACCGACGGGACGTCAGGTCGGTCTGATTTTCTGACGGACGCTCCGGGCGGGTGGCCGACGATCCGGTGGGATCGGGCCGCCCGCCCGTCGCTGTCGTCCTCCTGCTGTTGCACCCGGTACCGGTACCGCCGGTACCGGGTGTCTGCTGCCCGCCAGGGGTGAAGGGGACTGTGACCGTTGTCCCGACCGGGGGCAGCCGGTACCGATCGCGGATATGTTCCGTGGTCGGGTGAGGGATATGTCACTCTTTGATTAATCGAAATCAACACTTGTCCCATCCTGGTCGGGTACCTACCCTGCTGGTATCTTGATGACGTCGTGCCGTGTCTCGGGGTGGGGTTAGTCGAGCCGGCGAGATTGGGTGGATGATGCAGCAGGCAGAACTGGGTGCCGTCGGGCCCGTAGCAGCACCGGTCGAGGTCGTGGTGGTAGAGCCCTTCCCTTTCTTGAGAAAAGCTTTGTCCCAGTCGTTGGGTCGGGTCGAAGGAATTATGGTGGTCGGAGAGGCTGCGGATCTGTCGGGTGGGATGCAGGTAATTCACCGAACGGGCCCGGGGATCGTTCTCACCGAGGCCCATCTCAAGAAGGACAGGGAGGGGGTGAGGTTGTGTTCCAGGCTCAAGGCGCAGCCTGATTCGCCGTTCGTCATAGTTCACACGGGCGACAACAGTGTCAGACTCGTCGCGGAATGTCTTGCCGCGGGTGTCGATGGATTCGTCCATAAATCTTCTGAACCAGAAGTTCTTGCCGAGACCGTCATGAGGACCTGGCGGCAGTCCCGCGCGTGGTTCCTGGGGGACGCCGATACCACCGGGCCCATGTACGTCAACGGGGCGCGGCTGACCGTCAGGGAACAGGAGGTGCTGACCTTGGTGTTGGCCCGTTTGTCGAACGTGGAAATCGCCGAGCAGCTTCATCTCGCCAGGCAGACGGTGAAGAATTATGTCTGCAATATCATGCGAAAAATGGATGTTCGTACTCGACGAGAGCTCTTCGAACTTGTCGATGCGACTGAGAAGACGTGTGTTCCCAAGAAGATCGGCGGGGCACCGCCGCGCCAGCGCGGCAGGATTTCCTGTGGTACCGACTGCCAGCGCCTGTGAGAGTGAGGGACTCCTCCGTGGGACAGGACGAGGGTGAAGTGCTCCAGGTCCAGGACGACGGTGCCGTTCGTGTCGTCACGATCGATCGGCCCCATCGCCGTAACGCCGTCGACCATGCCGTGGCTTTCGCCATGGGCAGGGCCATCGACGAGTTCGAGGCCGCCGACGACCTGTTGGTGCTCGTCGTCACCGGAGCGAGCGGCACTTTCTGCTCCGGGATGGACCTGAACGCGCACCCGGCGGGGAAGCGCCCGATCGTTCCCGGGCGAGGGTTCGCGGGAATCGTGGAGCAGCCGCCGCGCAAACCGGTGATTGCCGCTGTCGAGGGGTACGCCGTCGGAGGAGGATTCGAGATCGTCCTTGCCTGTGACCTCGTGGTTGCTGCGCGGAACGCCGTGTTCGCGCTCCCGGAGGTCCGGCGAGGGCTCGTGCCCGGAGGCGGAGGACTCCTGCGGTTGGCCGAAAGGATTCCCTACGTGTTCGCCCAGCAAATGGCGCTGACGGGCGAGCCGCTCCCGGCGATCGACGCCCATCGACTGGGGCTGATCAACACTCTGACGGATCCAGGAACAGCCCTGGACACTGCACGGCAACTGGCAGCGCAGATCGTTCGGAACGCGCCCCTCGCAGTGCTGGCGGCCAAGGAACTCCTCAGAAAAGGATCGCGGTCGGACTCCGACGACGCCTGGCAGGACCAGAGACGAACCTGCGAGACGATCCGCCTCACCGAGGACGCCCGCGAAGGCGCCACAGCCTTCCTCCAGAAGCGCGAACCCCGCTGGACCGGAGGGTAGGCCGCCGCCGCACATCGCCCAGGCGCTGTCTCAGGAGGAGACCTGTCGTCGGTCAGATGAGGAGGAGAGCTACCAAGGGTGCCGGGACAGCCCAGGTGGGGTTGGTGGTGTCCAGGAGGGTTTTGGTGGCGAGGATGCCTCGGGCGTACTTGTTTTCCATGGTCTTGGCCTCGCTTCGCCAGTTCTTGTCGACCCATTTGGACTCCACCGGGACGCTCAGCACGGTCCCGGTGGGGGAATCGACCGGCACGGGGGCCAGGTCCACCTCCTGGCCCGAGGCTGTACGGGTGTATCCGATGGTGTCCTCGGTGATCAGCCTGCCGGGTTCAAGGTCGTCCAGGGCCCGGGCCGCAGCGGTAGCCAGGGCCTGTTCGCTCAAGGAGGTGAAGTCCGCAGGCCCCAGACCTGAGCGCAGGAGTGAAGGCAACCAGGCCAGGATCGGGTCGCTCAGGTAAGTCTTGGCCTGGGCATTGGGGACGCGTCGGCCTAGATCGTCCCGGTGGGGGCAGCGCAGCGCCGCGAAGCATCCGACCAAGCGGTTCACACGCAGGTTGAAGACTTTTCGACTGGAATAGCCCAAGGCCAACGCGGTCCCGGAGACATCCATGGGACTGGTGGCCCGGACACTGATCCCGGCGATCAACAGGGGAACCGATTCAGCAGGGGCCTCGGGGTCTACATCCCGGCGCAACCACGCGGCCAGATCCAGCAGATAGTCCATGTCATGGGCACCGGTGCGTTCCATGGCGGTAACAGCGCGGGGGAATCCTCCACAGCTCAGGTAAGCCTGCCAGGCCAGGTCGTACTCGTCGACGTCGAATCGGACCTCCTCCAACAACGTGGCGACTTCGGGTTGTTGGAGGTGCGCGGGGTGTATGGGGCCGGGGCTGGGAAGGTGGGGTCGGGTGGTGGCCAGATACTCCCGGAACGACATCGGCATCAGTTGACGGACCCGGCGCAGCCCGGCAGAACCCGCGCGTCCGGCCAGCAGGTGGCCTTCGACATCCTCTTCGGCTCGCCAGGAGGACCCGGTGGCCACCACCGTGTCGTCCCCGAACGGAGTGGCGTCACGAGCCCGCTTGAGTGAAGCAGCCCAGCCCTTGACCGAGGTGACCTCATCCAGTAGCCACACCCGGGGGCGAGAACCTTGGGCATCCAGGTGGCGGGTCAATTCTCGGCCCAGACGCAGGGCACGGGTCAGGTCCTGAGCGGTCATCCCGTCACAGGCCAGATACACGACCTGATGGGGGTGGACATCCGGACGAGCCAGTAACGTCGCCGTCAGGTCCCGCAAGGCCACTGACTTGCCGACTCGGCGGGGACCGCGCAGCACCGCCAACGTGTCTCCCAGGGGTGCGACGCCCAGGTCGGTCAGGACGGGGGCGCGGTACCCAAGGTCGTAGCGGGCCCGTCTGCCCAGGATCCGGTCTGTCCGGACCCATCCGAGCGGATCACGGCCAGCTGCTGCAGCCCGCCACCAGGGGCACGATTCGGTCAGCAGCTGACGGATGTGGTCATCACGCACCCTGGCACTCTATTCGCAAGACCACGGCCAAGGGAAACCGGGGGGAGGGGTCCGGGGGTGCCCAAGGGAAACCGGGGGGAGGGGTCCG
>JAUPKJ010000428.1 GCA_030837505.1 Actinomycetota bacterium | reverse complement strand
GGCGAGAAATCGACCGTCAGGGTCGAGTTCTCCGTGCTGGAGTGGATCGCCAGCGGCCGACCGGTCCTCGCGTCCCACACCCGCGCGGTGTGGTCGTCGCCGGCCGTGGCGATCCGTGTGCCGTCACGCGAGAAGGCCAGATCGTTCACTGACGCCGTGTGCCCGGTGAGGACGAGTGCGACCCGGCCCGTGGCCGTGTCCCAGATCCTGGCGGTGTTGTCGTTCCCCGCTGCGGCGATGCGCGTGCCGTCGGGCGAGAAGACGACACCGGCGTCGTCGCGACTGGACAGGACATCGACCATGCTGCCGGTGAGGACGGCGCTCGCGCGGCCCGTGGCGGCGTCCCAGATCCGTACCGTGCCGTCGTCGCCCGTCGTGGCCACGCGCAGGCTGTCGGGGGAGAACGCGACACTGTCCACCGAGTTGCTGTGGCCGGTGAGGACGGCGCTCGTTCGTCCCGTGGCCGTGTCCCACACCCGTGCGGTGTTGTCGTCGCTCGCCGTGGCCACGCGCAAACCGTCGGGCGAGAACGCGATGCTGTTGATCGCGTCGGTGTGGCCGGTGAGGACGGCGGTGGTCCGCGCGACGCGGACGTCCCGGACCCGCGCGACGCCGTCGGCGCCCGCTGCGAGGACGTGGACGCCGTCCGGGGAGAACCGGGCGACAGGGGCTGCCGGTTCTGCGTTCATTTGTTCCTCGGACAGGCTGCGTCCCTCGACGATCCCGGTGGCGTCGCCCGTGCCGGCGTCCCAGAGACGGAGAGTCCCCTCCTGCCCGGCCGTGAGCAGGAGCGAGCCGTCGGGGGAGAAACTCGCCGAGGTCACACGGCCCTCGTGGCCTTCGATGGCGTGCAACACCTGTCCGGTGCGAACGCTGCGGATCTGGGCGCTCCCATCGCTGCCCGCCGTCACGATCCTGTTGCCGTCGGGCGAGAAACCCAGGGCCCGGACGGAGTCGGAGGGATCAGTGATCTTCGCCCGGAGGAGGCCCGTGCGGGTCTCCCAGATGCGCGTGGTCCTGTCGTCGCCGTGGGTGGCCAACAGCGTGCCGTCGGCGGAGAAGACGAGAGCGTTGATGGTCGCGGTGTGACCTGTGAGGACCATGAGTGATTTGCCGGAGGCCACGTCCCAGATCCGCGCCGTGCTGTCGACCCCGGCCGTGGCCAGGCGTTTGCCGTCCGGGGAGAAGCGCAGGGCCGTCACAGGGTTGGAATGGCCCAGGAGCACCGTGGTCCAGCCCCCCGTGAGGCTGCGGACCAGGGCGCTGCTGCCCTCCCCTGCTGCCGCCAGGTGTTTGCCTGTGGGGGAGAACACGAGGGCAGCTCTGTTCGAGACGGCTGTCGTGTCGAGCTTCTTCTCCAGCAGACCGGTGTCCGTGTTCCAGATCCGAACGGCACTGTCCTCACAGACTGCGGCGATCCGCTTCCCCTCGGCCAGGAAGGCCACTGAGGTGACGGGCTCGGTGGAAGCGGTGAACACCGCGCGCTGCCGGCCCGTTCCGGCGTCCCAGACCCGCACGGTCCCGTCCTGTCCACCGGTGACGACACGGCGGCCGTCGTGGGAGTACACGGTGTCGTTGACCGGGCCGGTGTGTCCGTGGAAAACAGCGTCGACCGTTGCCAACGGGAGGGCGAGCACACGTTCGGCGGCCGTGCGGGCCATGGCGGTCGGGGAGTGCTCGAGGGCGGCCACAGCGAAGATCTGAGCCGAGGCGGGGTCGGTCTCCATCAGGGCCAGGGCCTGCGAGGCCAGGCCGTTGGCCGTCGCGGTCATCAGGTCGGCCTGCAACCGGTCGTTTCGATCGGACTCGGCCCGCCCCCACAGGGCCGTGCCCCCGGCCAACAGCAGTGAAACACCGGTCGCAACGCCGAGGAGTCCCAGACGGCGGCGTCGGGCCCGGGCCAGGGCCCCGGCCCGTGCGATCCCGGCGTCGAGGTAGTCGGCGACGACGCGCGGAAGGGGCCCCTGGTCCCGCCGTTCGAGCGCCTCGGCCAGGGGCGGGCCGGTCAGGAGCAGGCCTCGGGTCGCCGTCGTGTCCTGGACCCGGTGCACGTAGCGCAGCAACGGGCCGACCGTCGGGGGCCGGGCCGCCCTGCGCCGTTCGAGCGTCTCGGTCCGCGCCTCGGCCCGGAGCCGGGTGCGTTCGAGCCAATGCCGGTGGTCCCGGGTTCCGTGCAGCCACGAGCCGAGGGCCTCCCACCGGTCGAGGATCACGCTGTGGGCCAAGAACACCCGGGCCTCGGGGTCGCCGTCCGAGGTGACCAGACCGCTGTCCACGAGCCGGCGCAGCACCCGCTCCCGCTGCGGGTCGTCCGCGACGAGGGCGGCCCGGCGGCACCGGCGGCGTCGGGGGACGGCGCCGGGCCCGCCGCCGTCGTCGATCAGACAGGTGAGCAGGTCGCGGGCGATGGGGCGGTCCGGTTCGGGAACGGCGGCGTAGGCCGCGTCGCACCAGGTGCTCACGGCATCCCGGACCGGGCCAACCGCCTCCAGATGGGCGACGGTCAGGACATTGTCGATCGGCGCCGGCCCGTCGGCAGTGGGCTCTGCGGCCAGTGCCCAGAGCCGGTGGAGGGTCAGGGCGAGCAGGGGCAGGACCTGGGGCGGGGCGGTCCCCTTCACGGGATCGAGCAGGTCGTTCAGGAGCCTGTCGACCAGGGCGCCGTGGACGGACCACCCCTGGGAACGAGCGGGACCCACGATGATCTGGGTGAGATCGTCACGGGTCAGGGGCCGCTGGACGTGGACGATCCCGTTGTCCTCCAGGCTCTCGGCCAGAGCCGGACAGGCCCTGGCCAGCCGGGAGTGCAGGTCGTCGCGCAGCACCAGCAGGACCCGCCCGGGCCCACCGTCCGCTGCGAACTGTTCCAAACGGTCCAGGACCTGTCGGGCCTCGGGCGAACCGTCCCCGAGGAGCTCCTCCACATCGTCGATCACGGCCAGGCAGCGCAGCGCCCGGGCGTCCCCGAGCGTCTCCATCAGGGCCTGCGGCCCGTCCGTCGGGTTCAAGACCCTGACCTGGTGGCCCGCCGGCCCGGACCTTCGCGTTCCCCGGTCCAGGAAAGCCGGCAGACCCGCGCAGACCAGGGAGGTCTTTCCGCTGCCCGGTGGACCGGACAACAGCAGGACCCCCTGCCGGTCGGCCAGACGGTCGACCAGCCGCGTGAGGATCTCGTCCCGGCCGTAGAACCATCGGGCGCGGTCGAGGTCGAAAGGGGCCGGCGCCGGGTACGGGCATTCGGTGTGCACGGCCAGGCCGGGCCCGATCCACTGCAGGACCAGGGCCGGGACGGCGACGAGCGCACTGTCCGGGCGCCCTGGGGTTGCCGGGGTTACCGGGGCAGTCGGGGTTGCCGGGGCGATCAGGGCAGGGGGAATGTCCTCGGCGATGTTTGAGGAGGGGTCTGGGCCGGAGTCGGGGTCTGGGTCTGAGTCCGGGTCTGGGTCGGAATCCGGGGACCGGGACGGGTCGGCGTCGGCGTCCGGGGCAGGACCCAGGCACAGGCCCAGGACCAGCCCGTCGTCGTCCACGAGGGGCGATCCGCACAGGTCTTCGAGGCTTGTCCGGGGCCCGCCGTCCGGGCCGTCCAGTATCCGCAGTTCGAGAAGGTCTTCCGAACGGTCTGGGCGCAGGGCGAGCAGGAACGACGCCTCGGTCCCCCCGGACGGACCCCGGGGGGGATAGGCGACTCCCCGCACCAGGATTTTCCCGACGGGCTCGTCCTCGGGCGTTCCCGGGCGTGACCTCAGGCCAAGGACCGGAACCCCGCTCGGCGCGGGAACCAGCCTCATGAAGGCGACCTGGTCGGCGAGGGGGTGTGAACACACAGCTCGCAGGACGTGCCCGATCACGGGAGGACTGTCGGGGCTCCGGGGGAAGTCCACCGTCAGTTCCACGCCCGCCGGGAGCCCCGACAGGAGGTGTGCACAGGTCACCAGAAGGTCCGGGCCGACGAGGAAACCTGTTCCCACGGTGACGGCGATCCCGGCGTCGTCCCGTGGGCGTCCGCAGATCCTGGCCACAGCCCTGTGCAGGTCGCCCATGCCAGCAGCCTCCCCGGTCGAGGGCCTCCTCCCCGCCGTCCGACGAACGGGCGGCGACCGTCGGTACCTCCTGCGGGGCGAGCAGGGCCGAAGGTAGCAGAGGCCCCGCGACCCGAACGGTGCCGAACGGCCGGCGCCTCGCGACCCCGGCGAGCCATCCTCCGCCCATCACCAGTACCCGCCTGCCGACCATCCTCCCCGACCCCGCCGTGATCGAGGGTCCGCCCACCCGACGACACCTCTCACCGGTCGTCCCCGCAGCCGAACCTCGATCACGCCGATGCCGCCCGTCGCCTTTGCTCCCACGGGGAGGGACTCACTTCCTGACAGCAGGCGGCGAGGAAGCACGCCCTAGGTCCGGTACAAAAGTGATCTTCATCGCGCATTCCGTTGGGAACGCGCATCTCATCGGGACCTTCCCGCTCGGGACACGAACCGGCAAGGCGTACTCCGTGAGCGAAGCGCATCGGCTACAGGGCGGGGCCTCTCCGGACCGTTTGCGCGGCCCGGGCGTCCGCCCGTCAAGGCGTCGGCGGGCTGTCGGAGGAAATTTCTGGTCCTCGTACCGCCGGTCCACCGGGACGGTGCCGCCCCGGCGCGATCCGCACCCGCCGGTCACCGGAATCGTCCGGTACCACCACGCCCATACCGGTGGCACGCGTACCCGGCGCGGACCTATCAGGAATGAATCATGCTATAAAAACTCATAAACTCCTTTTTGTGCAGAAGAGGTGTTCATATGACTTAGAGGCTGCGCAAATAGG
>JAUPKJ010000427.1 GCA_030837505.1 Actinomycetota bacterium | reverse complement strand
GCCCCGAATTCTGTAGATCGACGTCACTGGGCACTGTCTGGTATGTGCAGCGGGCCCGGGTCGCGCTCTCGAAGGCGATGGCCAGGGACAGCAGCTCGGCGTCCGACCAGCGGGCGCCCAGGAACGACAGTCCCACCGGCAGCCGGCCGGCCAGGCCGGCGGGACTACGGAGTGGCACAGGGGCAACCGGGCCCTCCAGACGATCCGCGAACGCGCGTCCCGTTCCCTGCTTGTGCCGATGCCCACCGATCCCGAACCACAGCCCGAGATGTACGTTCTACGCGGGCTTGCCGCCGGCCCTGGCAGTGTGCTGCGGACGCTCCTCCTGCTGACGTCCGCGGTCCTCATCGGAGCAGCGTTCGGACTCGGCGGCGTGTTCGTGGTCCGAGCGATGGTCACACGGTTCCGGGTCCCGGACCTGGTCCTGACCTGGAGGAGATCGCCTGGTCGGAGGGCGTCGTCGTCGCGGGGGTGCGGCACCGCCACCGGTCGCGGTGGGGGCCCCGGTCGGTCGTACCGTCCGGTCGGTCGTACCGTCCCCGGGAGGGCCTACTCGTCGGGGGCCAGGTCGTCCAGGGTTCTCGCCAGATGGAGGAGGAAGCCGAGCACGACCTCCTTCTCGTGCGGGTCGAGCTTCTCGAGGTAGGTCTCCTGGGCCCGCCCGAAGGACCGCTCGCTGGCACGGCACATCTCGTGGACCCGCTCTCCGGGGCCGGTCAACGACAGGACCAGTTCGTTCTGGTTGTGCGGGTCCTTCTCCTTCACGAGCATGCCCTTGCTCTCGAGGCGCGAAAGTGTTTGGGACACCGCTCCCTTGGTCACGCCGAGCTTCTCGGCGATCCGTGTCGCGTTGGTGTCGGTGCCATCCGCGATCACGAGCATCAGATGGACCTCCGAAGGATGGAGGCAGACGTCGCCGACCCTCACGATCCTTTTCCTACCGGCGAAGATCGCCTTGTTGACCACCTGGGCGATCTGCTTCTGGATATCGTCGACGGTGGCTCTCGCGGCGGCGGCTCCCATGACGCCGAGTCCAGCATGCCGGCATGATCGCGTCAACAACGCGCCCGGTGCGCTGGTCGGGCGCTTCCGCGTGCGGTTGCCGCCGCGCAGTACGCGGCGGCAACGGTCCCGGCTCCGGCGGCGCGATGCCGTCAGGCCGGCCGCAGCATCCGGCCGGTCCTGAGGAAGTGCTCCAGGCCGTCCAGCATCTTTTCGAATCCGGGTTCGTGATCGGGCCGGGACGCCACGACCTCGTTCCCGTCCCCGTTCAACGCGGTGATCCTCAGGTTCCAGATCCCCGTGCAGGCGCCGTCGTGGTGGTCGACCAGTCTGATCCTCAGATACGTCACCGTCGATCCGCCGACCCGCACGACCTCGACCAGCTGGTCCGGCTGGTAGCGGGTGAAGACCCAGATCCCGTCCCCCAGCGCATTCGTGGCCGGGGTGCTGAAGACGCAGCCGTCCTCGGCGTAACCGGTGGAGGTGTGGACGAGGTCGCAGTCCCAGCCCGGTATCCAGTCGAGTTCCCTGGACGGGCAGAGCTGCGGGAAGACGATCTCCGGCGGGAAGGAGAACCTCCTTTCGTACGTCTGGGTCTTGCTCTCGCGGACCTTCCCTCCACGCAGGAACGAGGCTGCTTTCCTGTCCGACCGTTCGGTGTCCATGGCTCCTTCTCCGGTGAATGCGGCAGGGGACGGCCAGGCGCGGGCCGAAGGATGATCGGATCGCCCGGCGTGGCCGATCGCTTCGAGTTTAGATGCTAAACACGTCTCGGTCAACGCACCCCCCGGGCTCCGCGAGACCGGTGGCCCCGTTCACCCCGACGGTCCCGTCCGCGTGCCGTGCCCGGTCCCGTCCGGCCCACGGCCGCAGGCACGTCGGCGGCCACCCCGGCCATGTCCGGCAGCCGCCGGTCCGGTGCCCTCCACCAGGTCCGTCCACCAGGCCCGGACCGGGGCGGTCCGCTCGTCGGCACGGTGGACGGCCACGTCGGGCGGCACGGTGCAGGCCCGTGACGGCGACCGGGCCGCGCGGAAACCGTTCCAGAAGGACTTCCGCCTGGCCTTCGACCCCGGCCGGCTGGGGACCTCGGCCACGTTCACCGTTCCGGACGGCAAGCGTCTGGTTTGGAGTACGTCTCCGGCATCTTCGAGACCGAGAACGGCATGGTCGTCATCTTCTCCGTGACCACGACGGTCGACCAGATGGCCGCCGTGCCTCGCGTGGTTCTCGACCCCCGGGGCGCGGCGGGCGGGTACCCGGCCTTTCACGGGGGCCCAGGAACTCCCCACGTGTACACCGGCCCCGTGACGGCCGTCACCCTCTGCTCCGGCGGCCAGCAAGGCGGTGCCGGCGGGGGACCGAAGAAACCGCCGTTCCGGCAGGCGGTGCGGAAACCCTCCTGGCAGACGGGGCAGGCGTTGTCCGAGAACGCGAACGGGAGGATGACGACGTCGCCAGCATCCGCTCTCGTGCCCGTCCCGGCCCGGGACGGTGCCAGGTGCTGCCAATACCTCCCCTCCGCGGCCCCCGCCCGGGTACCGGAGAGCGATCCGGTGACGGAAGGTCAGCGGGCGGCCGCGGGTGCTCCGCTCCGGGCGACCCTCGGGTCCAGGGCAGCCGCCGGGTCCGGCAGTGTCGGCAGCAGCCGCGGGACGGCGCGGGCCCGGGTCGCGCTCTCGAAGGCGGCGGCCAGGGACAGCAGGTCGGCGTCCGACCAGCGGGCGCCCAGGAACGACAGTCCCACCGGCAGCCGGCCGGCCAGGCCGGCGGGCACGGTGACGTTCGGGTACCCGGCGACCGCCGGCGGGGTGGAGGACGACGGGCCGACGAAACTGTCCCCGTGCTCCAGGTCGGTCACCCAGGCCAGGCCGTTCGTGGGGGCGACGATCGCGTCCAGGTCGTGCGCTGCCAGAGCGCCGTCGATCATCGCGCGGGCGGCTCCCGTGGCCCGTTCCCGGGCCGCCACCGCCACCGGGTCGTGGGCCGCCGGTCCGTTCAGGGCCGCCAGGAAGGTGTCCTGGCCGAAGTGGCGCAGTTCCACCGGGTCGGCCTCGTTGAAGGACACCAGCCCGGCGAGGTCGGCGGGGTGCCGCCCCGGGGTCGCGGCCAGGTAAGCGTCGACGTCCCGGTGGAACTCCGCGCGCAGCGCGGTGGTCTCGTCCGCGAACAGCTCCTGCTGCGGCAGGTCCACCTCGACCAGCGTGGCGCCGGCGTCCCGCAACGCCTGCAGCGACCGGTCGACGACGGCGTCCGCCGCGGGATCGATCCCCGCCAGGCGCCACACCCCGAGACGGGCGCCCCGCAGCGCCGCCGGGTCCGGCCGGTACCGGTCCGGGACGCCCGCGGGGACCCCGGCCGTCGCCGGGTCCCGCGGGTCGAGGCCCTGGAGGACCTGGAGGGTGAGCGCCGCGTCCACCACGTGCCGGGCGATCGGCCCCGCGGTGTCCTGCTGGGCCGAGATCGGTACCACCCCCGCCCTGCTCACCAGGCCAAGGGTGGGTTTGTGCCCCACCACCCCGGTGGTCCCCGCGGGACACACGATGGAGCCGTCGGTCTCGGTCCCGATCGCGACCTGGGCCAGGGACGCGGCGACCCCGGTCGCGGACCCGCTGGAGGATCCGCACGGGTTCCGGTCCAGGATGTGCGGGTTCGCGGTCGGCCCGCCGACGGCGCTCCAGCCGGAGGTGGACCCGGATCCCCGGAAGTTCGCCCACTCCGAGAGGTTGGCCTTGCCGAGGACCACCGCCCCACCGGCGCGCAACCGGGACACCAGGGTGGCGTCCGTGGCCGGCCTGCTGCCCAGCAGCGCCCGGGAACCGGCCGTGGTGGGCAGGTCCGCGGTGTCCACGTTGTCCTTCAGCAGCACCGGGATGCCCTCCAGCGGGCCGCGGGCCCCGGCCCGGCGCCGGACCAGGTCGCTGGCGGTCGCCTCGCGCAGCGCCCGCGGGTTCACCCGGAGCACGGCGCCCAGCCGCCGGTCCAGGCGGCGGATCCGGTCCAGGTACGAGGCGGTCAGGGTGTGTGAGCTGAGCCGCCCGCCGTCCATCAACCGTTGTGCCCGCGGGATCGTCAGCGCGTCCAGCCGGTCGCCGTCCAGGAGGCTGCCGGTCCCGGTCCGCACGGCGGCGACGGCGGCCGGGGCGGGGGGAGTGGCGCAGGCCGGGCCCGGGGCTCCGGCCGACAGTGCCAGCCCTGCCAGGGCTGCCAGCGATGCGGCGAGAGGGCGTCGGGGGAGGCGATGCCGGAGAGGCGGAGGCCGGAGAAGCGTCTGCATGCGGCAGCCTATCTGTTGCGTGCCTGTTTCCTGGTGAAGGCGTGCCGACCTTCGCCTCGCGGTGGTCTCCGGGAGAGTCTCCCGGTCACCGGCGTTCCTCGTGCCCGGGGGCTGGGCGTCGCAGGATGCTGACGGCGAAGGGGGCACCTTCCCGCCAGGGCCGCAGGTCCCAGGTCGCGAACCGGTGCTCCACCACCAGGCCGGTGGCGGCGACGTGGGCGTCGAAGTCCGCCAGGGGGTAGCCGCGGTCCGTGCCGAACCCCACCAGGACAACTCCGTCCGCAGTCAGGTGGGCAGCGACCCGGCTCAGCACGTCCGTCTCGGTCCCGGGCGCCACGAAGGTCATGACGTTGCCGGCCATCACCACGGCGTCGAACGTGCTCGGCACTCCGGCGGCCGCCAGGTCCAGGGCGGCCAGATCCAGGGCTGCCAGATCCGCGACGATCCACCGCGGCCCGGGATGGTCCTGCCGTGCCGCGTCGATCAACTCCGCGTCGGCGTCGATGCCGACCACGTCGTGGCCCCGGGCGTGCAGGACCGCGGCGACGCGACCCGGCCCGCACCCGGCGTCCAGGATCCGCGAGCCCGGCGGCACCATCGCGTCCACGAGCCGGGCTTCCCCGCCGAGGTCGGCGCCCTCGGCCGCCATCCGGCGGAACCGCTCGACGTACCACTGGGAATGGCCCTCGGACGTGTCGGTGACCCAGCGCGTGGGCGCTCCCATCGCACGTGCCCCTTTCGATGTCGTGCCGGAACGGCTGCCGGACCGGCCCAGGCGTGTCGTTCCTGCGGATGAGCGACCGACCGGTCTGCGGTGCGGCGAGGGTGACGGCTCCACCTGACCACAGACGGCCGGGTACTGCCTGGGCAGCCTGTCATGGTCGGCAGGGCGACGCATCAGGTGCGTCCTCGCGCGCAGTACCTGACCTGGCCTGGTCTGCGTGCTGCGGCACATCGGCACGTTTCTCGTGCTGAACGCGTTCTTCCGGGTCCTCGACCTCGTCACCGGAACGTCCCGGCGGCAAAGGGCCCGCTGGATTACGCTGTTCGGGGTCTGGCGCCAGCCGTCCGCCTCGTGGCATGCCTGATCGACGGCCGCGACGTCCGGGGACGCGCCCCCTGGCGGTACCTGGCCGAGGAACGACACCGAACCCCCGCGCGAGTCAACTCACCCGCCCGGCCCGGACCCCGCGCCGGGATCCGGAGATCCGGGATCCCGGGGCGGACGCTGCCAGGACAGGAAGGTGCCTCACCATGGCCACTGCAGATACGGCTGACGTCGTCCATCAGGTTCCGCCGGCGCCGCAGCGACCTGGCGTGGCACGGGCGGGCTGGTGGGCCGGTGTCCTGACCACGCTGACCACCGCCACCGCGTGGATCCTTGTCATGGTGGTGCCCGGCGCCCCGCCCCGCTCCGGCGTCAACTGCACGAGCGGACCGGGGGCCTGCCTGACCTATCCCTACACCGACGCCGCCGCCTACGTGCCCGACGACTTCCTGTGGATGATCCCGGCGTTCCTGATGGGCCCGCTGCTCGTCGTCCTACTCACCAG
>JAUPKJ010000426.1 GCA_030837505.1 Actinomycetota bacterium | reverse complement strand
CGACCTGATCGAGGCCGCCCGCCGCGGCCCGGGCCGCGGGTGCGTGGCCGAGGGCCGCGATATCACGACCGTCGTCGCCCCGGACGCCGACGTGCGGATCCTGCTGACCGCCGACGAACGGGCCAGGCTCTCCCGCCGGGCCCTCGAACTGCACGGAACGGACGACCCGCACGCCCTGGCCGCCACCCGCGACCAGGTGCTGCGCCGCGACGACGACGACGCCAAGGTCACAGAGTTCAGAACAGCCGCCGACGGCGTGATCGAACTCGATTCCTCGAACCTGGACTTCGAACAGACCGTGGACGCCGTCCTGACCCTGGCCCTGAACGCCCGAACCCGCACCCGAACCGGGACCACCCGAGCCGGGACCACCCGCACCACCACCTGAGACCCGTCCCACCGGTCCGCCCGATCGAAACAGCGGACCCTCCCGGGATCCGCACCATGTACGCGATCCGCACCATGTACGCAAGGCCACGCAGAGGCGTGGCGCGAGGGGAGCAGACAGTGAACGGCAGGCCCGAAGGGCAGCCCAGCCCGACCGAGGGCACCGAGCCCGGCCCGGACGTCGCGCGGACGCTGCGCGCCGGCCTGGAGGACTTCGCGCTGTCCCCCGAGGACCTGGCGCTGCTCGACGTCGAGGCCGCGGACCGGGGGGACCGGCCCGAACGGGCCCTGCCCGTCCTGGCCGTGATCGGCCGCCCGAACGTCGGCAAGTCCACCCTGGTGAACAGGATCCTGGGCCGCCGGGAGGCCGTGGTCCAGGACGTGCCCGGGGTCACCCGCGACCGGGTGACGTACGAGGCCGAGTGGTCGGGGCACTCCTTCCTGCTCGTGGACACGGGCGGCTGGGAACGCGACCTGCACGGCATGCCCGCCCGGATCGCCGAACAGGCCGAGATCGCCGTCGAGATGGCCGACGCCGTCCTGTTCGTGGTCGACGCGAACGTCGGTGCGACCTCCACGGACGAGGCCGTCGTCCAGATGCTCCGCAAAGCCGGTAAACCAGTGGTCCTGGCCGCGAACAAGGTCGACGACCAGCGCGGCGAGTCCGACGCGGCGGGCCTGTGGACCCTGGGCCTGGGGGAGCCCTACCCCGTGTCCGCCATGCACGGCCGTGGCAGCGGCGACCTCCTCGACGCCTGCCTGGAAGCCCTCCCCGACGAGTCCGGGATCGAACAGGACCCCCGCGGGGGCCTGCGCCGGGTGGCACTGGTCGGCAGACCGAACGTCGGCAAGTCCAGTCTGCTCAACGCGCTCGCCGGTTCGGAACGCGTGGTCGTGGACAACGTCGCGGGCACCACCCGCGACCCCGTGGACGAGGTCGTCCAGGTCGGTGGAAAACCGTGGCGGTTCGTGGACACGGCGGGTATCCGCCGCCGGGCCCACCAGGTCAGCGGGGCGGATTTCTATGCGGCTCTGCGCACGCAGGCCGCCCTGGAGAAGGCGGAGGTGGCCGTCGTCCTGGTGGACGCGGGCCAGCCCCTGGCCGAACAGGACACCCGCGTCATCAACATGGCCCTGGAAACGGGCAGAGCCCTCGTCCTGGCCTACAACAAGTGGGACACGGTGGACGACGAGCGCCGCCACTACCTGGAACGCGAGATCGAAAAGGACCTCGCACAGGTCGCCTGGGCCCCCCGCGTCAACATCTCGGCCAAGACCCGACGCCACGTGGACCGTCTCCTGCCGGCCTTGGAACAGGCCCTGGAATCGTGGGACACCCGCGTGCCCACCGGCAGACTCAACGCCCTCCTCGCCGAGATCACCGCAGCCCACCCCCACCCCGTCCGCAGCGGCAAGCAGCCCCGGATCCTGTACGGAACGCAGGCCTCCACCCGCCCCCCCAGGTTCGTCCTGTTCACCACAGGCTTCCTGGAAGCCGGCTACCGCAGATTCATCGAACGCCGCCTCCGCGAGACCTTCGGCTTCGCAGGCACCCCCATCGAAGTCTCCGTCCGCGCCCGCGAGAAGCGCCGCAAGTAGCACCCCCCCCTGCTCGCCGGCCCGGCCGCCCTGCCCGCCCCGCCCCGCTGATCGAGAACCCACCGCCCCCACGACCCCCTCCACCAGTCCTTCCCGCAGCCGAACCTCGATCACCCCGCCCCGCCCCGGGCCCGGGAACCGGGTAGCAGACCACCCCGCGCCATGCGATAGCATCACGGAGTCGGAAACGGTCGAACACCGGCCGTCACCGGTACCGGGACGTGGCGCAGTTTGGTAGCGCACTTGACTGGGGGTCAAGGGGTCGTGGGTTCAAATCCCGCCGTCCCGACGGGAAAGTAGCAGGTCAGGGGCTGGTTTCTATCGCGGAAACCGGCCCTTTGCCTTGCCCTGGTGACCAGCTGAGTGACTACTGCTCGCTAGTCCCTGTCGGGTTGAGAGATGAGCCAAGTTCTCAGGCGGTCATCCGGGCGTGGTTGGTGTAGTCGTCGATGGCGTGGTCGATGGTGTGTAGGGCTTGTCGGACGGGCAGTGGTGCCGGTGGTTGGTCGGCGGCCAGCAGTGGCCGTAGGAGTCGGTCGTGGACTTTCGTGGAGAACACCGCGACCCGTACGCCGTCGGGGGTCAGGACGTAGGTGTTGGAGTGCTCCAGTCGGACGATCAGGCCCTTCATCCGCAGCCGGCGCAGGTCGTAGCTGGCCTGGCCCATCGTGTAGTCGATGCCGAGCAGGGCGCTCACCTGGGCGCGAAGGCTCCGGTTGGTGAACCCGGTCACGACGTTGACACCGATGGCGAGGGCGCCGGCCAGGGCCATGACCCGAGGGTCGCCGAACCGCAGGGCTGGGGCCCTCCGACCGTCCGCAACGGTCGGTCGCGCGACCCGCTCGAAGGCTGGGCTCGCAAGGACACAGCCCTGGCCGACCCGTTCAGTGTCCACCAGGCGACGGTTGACGTCACGGGCGCGGGCCTGCAGGACGTCCAGGTGTTCCAGGCGTCGTTTCACACCGAGGTCGCCGGTGTCGTTGACCACCGTCTCCGCCCGAAGGGCACGGCCGTCCTTCCAGTACTGCTTGATCCGGGAGTGCTTGTAGTAGGCGTTCACGGTGACGTCGACCCCGCGGGTGATCACCCGGGTGGTGAAGGTGCCCGGGGTCCGGCGGGTGACCTTGCGGCCGAAGATGACCTCCACGCTGTCCGGGCGGTCGACATCGAGGTTGTCGGCGATCAGTGCCTCGAAGAACGCCCGGCCGTGGCGGGGCGCGTCGAACACGATGGTGCGGGAGACCTCGACCTGACGCATCGAGATGTCCCACCAGTAGCCCGCGGCCCGATCGGCGGGGGTCAACGGCAGCGGGAGCCGCGCCCACCACCGCTCGGCGAACACCCGGATCGTCCCCGGGCCCAGCCGGTCACAGATCGCCTGCAACGCGTGCGGGTCCTGGCAGGTCGCGAACCCGTTGG
>JAUPKJ010000068.1 GCA_030837505.1 Actinomycetota bacterium | reverse complement strand
TGCTCTTCCGATCTTGCTCTTCCGATCTGAGCGGGGCGGGGTTGGGTTGGGGGTGGGGGTTGGGGTTCTGGATTGGGGTGGGGGAGGAGGGTATTTTCATCACATGATGAATAACTTGACTCGGGGGGACCCGGCGAGGGGCGGCCCCGGGCCCGAGGACACGCAGCCCGCCATCCGGGTGCGGGACCTGCGGGTGGTCCGCGGCGGGCGCGAGGTGATCCCGGGGCTGACCCTGGAGGTCCCCACCGGGCAGGTGGTGGGCCTGCTGGGACCCAGCGGCTGCGGCAAGACCACCCTCCTGCGCAGCATCGTCGGCGTACAGATCGTGGCCTCGGGCACGATCGAGGTCCTCGGACAGGCCGCCGGGAACCCGGCTCTGCGCGAGCGGGTCGCCTACGTGACGCAGACCGCGAGCGTCTACCCCGACCTGACGGTCCACGAGAACCTCGCGTACTTCGCAGCAGTTCTGATGATCCCCCGCCTGCGCGTGCCCGAGGCCGTCCAGGCAGCGCTCGCAGCGGTCGACCTCGCCGATCGGGGGCAGGACCGTGTCGCGAGGCTCTCCGGGGGAGAACTGTCCCGGGTGTCCCTGGCCGTGGCCCTGATGGGCGAGCCCCAGGTGCTCGTCCTCGACGAGCCGACGGTCGGGCTGGACCCCGTCCTGCGTCGCGACCTGTGGGACCTCTTCCACCGCCTGGCAGCGGCCGGGGCGACCTTGCTGGTCAGCAGCCACGTCATGGACGAGGCCGGACGGTGCGACCGCCTGCTGCTCATGCGGGAGGGCGCTCTGCTGGCCGACGACACCCCGGACGGGATCCTCCGGGAGACCGGGACCGACGACATCGAGAGCGCCTTCCTGCGACTCGTCGACGCCGCGCAGCTCGACCCCGAGGAGACAGACCGATGAGCGCTCACTTGACCTGGGCGACCTCGGCCCGTGTCCTGCGTCAGATCCGACACGACCACCGGACCCTGGCTCTCCTGCTCGTTGTCCCCTGTCTGTTGCTCGGGCTGGCGGCGTGGGTGTTCGAGAAGACCCCCATCTTCGACTCCGTCGGAGCGCCTCTCCTGGGTGTCTTCCCCTTCGTCATCATGTTCCTGTTGACGAGCATCGTGACGCTGCGCGAGCGCCAGACGGGGACGATGGAGCGCTTGTTCACGATGCCCTTGGGCAAGGGCGACTTCGTGGCCGGCTACGCCCTGGCCTTCGGGGTGCTGGCCGCGGCCCAGGCCACGATCGCATCGCTCTTCTCGGTCTGGGTTCTGGACCTGAGTCTTGCGGGGCCGGTCTGGATGTTGATTTTGGTCGCGGTCGTCGACGCCGTTCTCGGCTCGGTGTTCGGCCTGTTCCTCAGCGCCTTCGCTGTGACGGAGTTCCAGGCCGTGCAGTTCATGCCGGCCTTCGTCCTGCCGCAGTTCTTCCTGTGCGGTCTGTTCGTCGAACGGTCCGACCTGCCTCGGGCCCTGGAACTGTTGTCCGACGTACTGCCCCTGTCCTATGCGGTCGATGCGATGAACACGATCGTCGTCCAGAGCGATCCCGGCTCGGAGATCATCGGGGACCTGTTGGTCATCCTCGCCTTCGCGGTCGTTTCGATCGCTGCGGGTGCCGCGACCCTCCGACGTCGGACGCCCTGACCCTGCCGCCCGAGGTCAGGGGCTCGGGGAGGTGTTGCGCAGACGGGGGACCGGCGGGAGGGCCAGGTCCCCCCGCCGGGGTTCCGTGGTCCCCTCCGGGGCACCGGCCTGTTCCGGGTTCTCCGCCCGCGCAGCGCCGTCCGTTCCCTCCGCTGCGCGGATCGGCATCGGCTCCTCGACCGAAACCCTGTCCCGCCCGGCCTCCTTGGCGCGGTAGAGCGCCCGGTCCGCGGCTTTCAGGAGCCAGGTCGGGGTGTTGTCCGGTCCGGGCCGGCCCACGGCGATCCCCAGGCTCACGGTCAGCAGGGAGGAGACCGTCGAACCCGCGTGGGGGATCCGGGAGTCGTGCAACAGACGGCGGATCCTGTTGGCCACGACCATCGCACCGGGCAATTCGGTCCCCGGCAACAGGACGACGAATTCCTCGCCCCCATAGCGGGCCGTGAGGTCGTCCGGTCCCGAGGCCGCCCTCCGAAGGCACTCGGCGACCGTCTGGAGGGCCTCGTCGCCCTGCAGATGTCCGTAGAGGTCGTTGTAGGCCTTGAAGTGGTCGACGTCCAGGATGATCATGGCTAGGGGTTCGTCGTGCCGTTTGAGCTGCGGCCACAGCTCCTGCAGCCTTTCGTCCAACGCAGTCCGGTTCGCGATGCGGGTGAGCCCGTCCACATGGACCATCCGGCGCAGCTCCGCGTTGGCCAGCTGGAGTTTCGACTGGGCCTCGCGGCGGATGCCGATCTCCCTGCGCAGTTCCCGGGTCCGCTGCGTGACGAGTCGTTCCAGTTCCTCGGCGTGTCGGCTGAGCTGGTCCGCCCTGGTGATGCTCTCCAGAGCCCGACTCAGGTCCATCCGGAGCACCTCGCCGGTGTGCCGCTGGGGAACGGTCTGCTCGAACAACACGTACCCGAACTCCTGCGCGGCCACCGAGAGGGCCAGCATCATGAACGTTCCGTACTCCAGCTCCGGTTGCAGGGAGGCCGGCAGCAACTCATCGGCGGAGAACAACTCGGTCGGGGGGATCTCGTCCCGCCTCCACCCGCGGTAGGCCAGGGCAACGCGGCCCATGGGCACCCCCTCCGGGGCAAGACCCGGTTCGTGCAACACGACGAAACAGCGTCCGATGCCCATCCGGGGCAGGTTGAGGGCCAATTCCCGCATGACGTCCGGGACGGTCCGGCAGTCCATGAGGGCACGGTTCAGGGCCAGCACGTTGTCGAGGGCTGCCAGCTCGGCCTTGGCCCGTTGCATCTCAGGGCCGTCCGTGGCGTCGAGCGGAAGATTCTCGACACGCCGACTGGACCGGCGGATCACCAGATGCGAGGCCAGCCGCACCTCCGAGGGGACGGGCCTGCCCTCCAACTGGTCGATCAGGATCCGGGCGCACTGCGCCCCCTGGCCGACGAGGTTCTGATCCACCGTCGTCAGGGGAGGAAGAGAATGCTGGGAGACCTCACTGTTGTCGTACCCGGTGACGATCACATCTTCCGGGACCCTCAGCCCGTGGTCCAGGACGGCGTCGAGGACTCCCATCGCCGAGACGTCGTTCAGCGCGACGATCGCGTCGAGGTGCCCGCATCGGCGCAACAGGGACATGGTGTTCCGGTAGGCGGGGTCCCGGTCGAACCGCCCGTCGACCACCAGGCTCTCGTCCAGGGGCAGGTCGTGTTCTGCCAGCGTCCGGCGGACGACGGACTCCCGTTCGATCGAATGGGGATGGTGGGGGACGCCTCTGACGAGGGCCAACCGGCGGACCTGCTGATCCCGCAGCAGGTGCATCATGAGATCGCGCATACCGGGGGCGCCCTCGGCCGTGACCAGGGGGCCGCGCGTGAGCCAGCAGGCCAGACCGACGATCGGGATCGTCGTCTCCTGCTGGAGGAGGTCCTTGATCTGTTGATGGGCCTGTTCGCCACTCATTGTTGTCACAATGAGGCCGCGAACCCTGTGCGAACGGATGAGGCGGAACAAGGACTGCGGGGCACCCCGCGCGAAGGGATCGTTCACATGCACCAGCAGGGGGATCTTCTTCTCCTGCAGGACCTGACGAATCCCGGCGATCACCTGGCTCTGGTAGCTGTACACCCGGTCGATGACCACCATGACCGGTGCTCGCCTCAGAGGCATTGTGTTCTACCACCCCTGCATCGTCCGTCGAGGCCAGCGCCGCATCCCGTTGGCCATCGGCTTGAGTCCTCCCGGACTTGACAGCGCGGGCGCAGACCTCGCGCACCTGGGGCCACGCTGGTCAGCGGCGGCGGAAGGCCAGGCGGACGAAGGTGTAGTCCAGGCCCGTACGACGCCAATGGACCGGGCGCTCGGCATGCTCCAGGTTCAGCTGCCCGATCAGGTCCAACCCCTTGTCGGCCGCGAGCTGCACGAGATCGCGGATCGTGTCGGGGGAGAAGATCATCACCGGTCGGCCGTACATCATGATCCCGGTGGTGTCCGGGGGATCGGCGTCGTAGTCGGTCGACACCACCAGCACACCCCCCGGCCGCAGTACCCGGGCGGCCTGCGCGAAGAACGCCTCCTGGGGGACACCGTGCTCGATCACGCTCATGCACGTGACGGCGTCGAAACGACCGTCGGGGAAGTCCATGGCCGCGATGTCGCCGTACCGGAACAGGACACCGTCCCGGCGGACGTCGTCGCCGAACTCCAGATTGTTCCCCACGAGGTCGCTCAGGCCGTACAGGCGCAGCCACGGCAGGACACTCGAATACCGGGCACTCCCGGCGTCCAGGACCCGGGCGTCGCGGCCGACCTCCGCCAGGACCGTGGACACAGCCCCCAACGCGTCCCAGTTCTTCGGTCGATCGTGGTGCAGCGGCAGACCCAGGCGGCGGCACTCCGCGACGGCCCTGCGCCATTCGTCGGCGCCTCCGAGCACGTCGGTCGGTGGCACGGGCGACGGTGAGGGACGTTCGTGACCTCGTAGGGCGCCCCAGCGGCGCTGGATCCCCACCCTGGTCCACAGCACTCGCTCGGCTATTTGTTTCGCGACGGCCAGCCCGAGCCCGCCCGGAGGCGCTGCACTGGCTGCAACCGCGTCATCACCCGACACGATCGGAAAGTCTAGAGGGTCCGCCCGCGATACCCTGCCTCACCGGTTACCGCCCGCGCCCGGACCGGCACCACCGGACACCGGCACTACCGGACACTGGCACCACCGGACACCGGCACCGACGGGACGCCCCCGCCGACGGGCCCGACGTCGGCGCGTCGAAGGACCGGCCGGAACTGCGACGAACGGAAGGTTCTGCACATGGCGGAGCGGATCGGGATCCTCGGCGGCGGCGCCATGGGGGAAGCACTGCTGGCCGGTCTGACAGGCGCGGGGACCCCCCCGGGCGACATTCTGCTCGCCGAGCCCAGGCCCCGACGGGCCACGGAACTCGTCGACGCCTACGGGATCCGGCACCTGCCGGGGAAAGAGGTCGCCGCAGGGGCCGACGCCCTCTTCGTCGTGGTCAAACCCCACGACGTGCCCGGGACACTCCTCGATCTCGCACCGTCCCTGAGACCGGGCACCCTCGTGATCTCGCTGGCCGCCGGCGTGACCACAGCGACCCTGCACGAGTGCCTGCCCCCGACCACCCCCGTGATCCGCGTCATGCCCAACACCCCCGTCCTCGTCGGCCAGGGGATGCTCGTCATGAGCCCGGGGCCCGGCTGCACCGCCGAACACCTCGCCAGGGCCGAGAGCCTGCTGAGCGCCGCCGGACGAGTGCTGACGGTTCCCGAGCACCAGCAGGACGCCGTGACCGCCGTCAGCGGATCGGGCCCGGCCTACGTCTTCTACGTCGCAGAGGCAATGGTCGAGGCCGGAGTCCACCTGGGACTGCCGCGCCCCCTGGCCTCCGAACTGGTGTTCCAGACCCTGCTGGGATCCTCGCAGATGCTCAGCCGCCCCGGGGCACACCCCACCCTCCTGCGCGAACAAGTCACGAGCCCGGCCGGAACCACGGCGGCAGCCCTGCGGGAACTGGACACCCACGCGGTCCGCGCGGCCTTCCTCGTGGCCATCGAAGCGGCCAGGGACCGCTCGGCCCAGCACTGACCAGGACCGGCATCGGCCCAGCACTGACCAGGACCGGCATCGGCCCGGAGCCACCTCTTGCCGGTCGCTCTCAGAGCGTGTCTTGGAACTCCGTCGGCAGCGAGCATCGAACCGGTCAGGGACGCGCGGCGAACCGTTCGATCAAGGTGCTGTGGCCACTGACGATCAGAACGTCGTGGGTGCTGACCCGGGTGTCCGCCACCGCAGGCGCGAAGTCCTTGCCCGGGGACTTGACCCCGACGACCGTCACGCCGTACTGCTTTCGAATCTTGGACTCTCCGAGGGTGAACCCCTGGGTCTCCAAGGGCGGTCGCATCTTCACGATCGCGTACCCGTCGTCGAACTCGATGTAGTCCAACAACCGCCCCGTGACCAGATGCGCCACCCTGTGCCCGGCGTCCTTCTCCGGGTACACCACGTGATGCACC
>JAUPKJ010000067.1 GCA_030837505.1 Actinomycetota bacterium | reverse complement strand
GGGCGGGGCTCGGCAAGGCGTGGTTCGTCCGGCCGGGGTTCGGCCGGGCGGAGCTGGGCAAGGCGGGGCTCGGCCAGGCGGGGCTCGGCCGGGCGGGGCTGGGCAACGCGGGGTTCGGCCGGTCGGGGCTGGGCCAGGCGGGGTTCGGCCAGGCGGGGTTCGGCCGGCCGGTACCCGGTTGTGCCGACGGGGTGGCCGCCCGGGGACGGCGCCGGGGAAGAGTGCGGAGGCGCGGCCGACGCGGGGTCCGACGACCGGGAGGCCGCAGGCGAGGAGGGCGATTCCCCGAAGAGATCCGGCGGGCGGCTCACGGCGGGGTCACCGTGGCCCGGGTCGCCGTGTACAGGACCGGGGGAGGCTGAAGGACCGGAGGGGGGCGCCGTGGCCCCTTGCGCCGCAGCCGAGCCCTGAGCAGCAGCAGATCCCGGGGATTCGCCTCCTCGGGAGGCGGAGTCGGCGGACGGCGCGGCAGAGGAGTCTTCCTCTGCCGCGGGCCGGTTCGCCGCAGACCTGGCCTTGAACGCTGCGGCGGTGAAAGCGCCCGCGGCGGAGGTGAAGCCCACGGGGCGACCCGAGGGGCCGGGAGGGGTGCCCCCAGCGGCCGCACGGGCGGCGGCCCGGGCCCTCAGCGAGGCCGCGGACATCCCCCGGGAGGAGCCGGTGGGTGAGGAGTCGGTGGGTGTCGACGAGGAGCCGAGTCCTTCACCCCCGGACCGATCATCACTAGCTGTAACTTCTTCAGAACCTGGAGTAGTCTTTTCGGTACGTACAGTGTCCCCGGACCGCTCGGACCGCAACGACTCGTCCGAGATTTTTTCCCCTCCGGTGGAGGGGTGCGTCTCATGCCGGTCCTCCGGGGCCCCGGTGTCGGGGGCCTGCCCGCCCTGCTCCTGCCCGCCTTGTCCCTGCCCGCTCACATTGCTCCCTGCGCGCTGAAACGGTCCCGCTCGTATCAGGAGCCTACGACCGTGACCTGCCAACCGTCCCGTCATGTTTTTCGCCAGTGGACAACCAGGATCGGACGTCCACACTCTGTGACGTCCGGGGACGGGCAGCAGGTTGCATCAACACTGGTGACAAGGCAGCACCGCGCACGGAGAAGTGGCTCACGCGAACCGCCGGGGTTCTCCTGGGAGACCGGAAGGGGCCCGTCCCCTGGACGTCCGGGCCGATGACGATCTTACTTGTGACCGCTCGCGCCACTCGCCACGGGTGAGCCCCCTGTGCTCCCCCCACCACCCGCCGCCCAGCTTCCGCCCCGACGATCGACCGCTTCCGTCCCGACGATCGACCGGGCCTGCCCGACGGATCCCGATGGCACTACTCTGTTCCCTGGTACTCCGGACGGATCCCCCCACCGGAGGACCAGGGCCTCTAGCTCAATTGGCAGAGCAGCGGACTTTTAATCCGCGGGTTGTGGGTTCGATTCCCACGGGGCCCACTGGCGGACGTTCGTCCCGCGGAACGGCCCCTGACCAGCGCGTTCGTGGTCAGGGGCCGTTCTGTCCGTGGGGGTCAGTCGCGGGTTCTTCCCCTCGGGGAGGCCGCTGATCCGTCGGTGTTGCTCACGGATTGCTCACGGCGGTGTCGGGTGAGCAGGTCGAGCGCTCCGGCCCGGGATCGAGGTGGGCGTAGATCTCACGGTGGGATACCGCGTTGAGATCCTGCGGGGTCCTCGGCACCGGTCTCCGCTCGGGCGGGAGTGGGCCTTGTCCGCGCCTCACGTCACGCCCGATCAGGCGAGGCTGGTTTCTGAGGGGTCCGCCCCCGAGCGGCGGGACCTGCGGCGTGGGGCCTGCATCATGGGAACAGCTACGTGGGAACAGCAACGAACCCCGCCGCAGGCTCCGCCTTCCACCACTCTCCCGATCTGCAGGACCTCTGGCCCGACGGTCCCACCATCGGCGACACCGGGGGTGACCTATTCCAAGGGCCAACCCCACAGGCTGACCCGGCGCATAGCCGAATCGACCTGTACCGGGTCAAGGGGGGCCGAGGGAAAACCCTGCCCGGCCAGGGATCGACAGCGGCGCGGCGGCGGGGCGTCCAGGGTCTGAAGGGCTCCCCGGGGGAAGGGGCTGTTCCTGGTCGCCGCAGGGTGAGTCGCGACCGGCCTCACCGCGCCGCGTGCCGCCCAGGCCGGAATCACGCCGGTCCCCGGGACGGACGCCGTGTCCGTCGAACAGCCCACGCCGACGACGTCGGCCGGCACCTCTACGACGGGACGGCTGAGGCAGCCGTCGACGAGTCGTTCCGGCACAGCCGGTCGCTACTGGCAGCGACTCTGGTGTCTCCCAGCCAGGTGCGTGAACTCCGCACGGCGGTCCGCCGACTGTTCCTGCCCGGCAAACGCGAACAACACCGGGAGACTGTCGGCGCCGGGTTCAGCTCCTCGACCGACCTGCAGCGGCCTGCGAGTGGTCCCGACACCGGCCCCGGTGGCCTCCTGGTCCACGTCGTACCTGCCCCCCGGCCCGTCATTCGACGGGGGTGGCGACAAACCCGGAGCAGACGGGACAGCGGACCTGCACGGCAGCTCACTGGTCGCATCAGGCTGCACGGACACAGGCGGCGGCGTGGACGGCGTCACTGGTGCAACCGGCCAGTCCCTCGTAGATCCTCGCCCTGACGGTGAGGCGAGGGCGAGGGGGCCGGAGGTTGCCAAGCGGAGTGATTGCGCCACTCTGACAGGCAGGGATACGCCCTTCGGCGTGACCACGTTCGGGACGCTGCAAAAAGGCTCACTTGCGGAACGTTCTCGGCGTCTCCATACGCCCTTCGGCGTGACCACGTTCGGGACCCTACCCCAAGTTTCGGGCCTGTGACCTGCAACGACGATGTCCGATTACACGCACCCCCTCGCCGAGAGGCACGCGCCCACCCGGAGGCGGCCCGGGAACCCACATTTCCGCAGGTCAACCGGCATGCACGGGTGACGGGCCTCCAGGCCCTCGGCAAACCACCGGGAACATCCTGGTCTGTCACGTTACGCACCATTCCCCGGGTCACGAGCAGGCCACGCACCGCCGAGCGGCGCCACGCGCCACTCCCGGCCTGAACAGCTGCCCACCCGTCACATGACACTCCAGTAGCACGGCGTGTCCTCCACCGTGGCCTGCCCCAACACCCCCACAGCATCCCAGCAGGTACCGCACTGCCGGAACACGTACACCGAATCGACCTCCACGTCGATCATCTCCGCGAGCTGCCCACGCACCGCAGGAAGGTCATCCGGCTCGATCATGCACACGAACACGCTGCGCTGCACCCGATCCTCACGGATGTCGTAGGCGATCACCACCGTCAACGCCACGACAACCCCGTCCACCCGACTGCCGGATCCCTCACGAAGGCCGCGACCCGCTGTGCCTGCCGATACAGGTGCCTGCGCAGACTCCCCGAGAACTCCGGCAGCGCGCCCCGGGTCCGCTGAAGCATGCGCCGCTCGTACCCGCCGATCAACGCCTCCCGTCCTGCCTTCGTCAACAACACGCCGTCCACGCCGTCCTGGCGACGCCCGTGCACGGCACGCAACTCACCCCTGCGCGTGGCCGCCAACACCACCTGGTCGACGACCAACGGCCGGAACTCCTCCATCAGGTCCAACGCCGGACTCGGCCTGCTCTCGTCCTCGGCGTGCAACACCCCGATCGCCGGATCCAGACCCGCCGCGCACAACGCCGAGATCGTCTCCCCCAGGAGAATCGTGTACCCGAACGACAGCGCCGAGTTCACCATGTCCTGCGGCGGACGCCGCGACCTGCCCGTGAACCTCACCTCCTCCGGCACCAGCTCACCCAAGGCCGCGAAGTACTCCCGGGCCGCAGCGCCCTCCAACCCCATCAACTCGTCCCTGGACTCCGCGAGCGGCACCATTCGCAGCAGATGCCTCATCTGCCCGACCGCCTCACCGGCGACCTCCACCGTCTGACGGCGGATCGCCTTCTGCACCACGACGATCTGCTTGCGGACCTTCGCCTCGACCACGGCCCGCGCGAACACCATCGCCGTCCGCGCGTCGTCCGCGACAGCCAACTGGGCACGCACCCGATCGACCCGCACCCTCGACCCCAGGTCCAGGGCATGACCCAGGTACGAGCCGCGACGCGAACAGAACACCATCTCCACGTCATGAGCCAACGCCCACGACCGGAACCCCGCGCTCACCCCCACCGACCCGAAACACACCAACCGCTCCACGCCACCCGTCGGCACGTCCAGGAGCTCCTCGTCCTGCGGGGACTCCACCAAGCACCGGCCTCCCGACACCCGGACCCTCGCGCCCTGCACCCCCACGTACAGGGCTCGTCGCGGCGGATCCACCACCCGGTGATCGTCCAGGGCCGGCGGGTAACGAGGCCCGAAATCCTCCCCGAGGAAACAGAACCCCTCGTCGAACGACATCGCCGCCGTCTTCTCCGTGCCGAGCCGCATCCCCAGGTCCTCGACGGCCTCGTTGATCACCCGTATCGCCTCCAAAGCCTCGTCCCGGGACAGCGCCAGGTTTGCCCACAACGGAGACAACGACGACCCCTGAGGCAGACCGGGCACCGGCCTTTGCCCGCCGGGACCCGACGACGTCCGCGACAACAAGGCGTCCAGGACCGCAACCACCTCGACGTCGTCCAGGGCAGAGCGGTGCTGGTGGACGGCACCATCACGCCATGCTGGTCCTACGAGGACCACCCCGGACCATGGAGCCGCAAGCACGCCACCACCGGCTTCAACGCCCAACTGCTGAGCCTGCTGGACGGCACGCCCGTCTGCATATCCGACCCACTCCCCGGGAAAACCCATGACGCGAAAGCATTCACCCACACCCCAATACAGGAGATCGTGAAACACTCCGGCGGCGCGATCGCAAACAAGGGTTACCAAGGACATGTCGCCGCCGTTCCCGAGAAAACACCACCCGGCGGAGAACTCAGCCCGAACGACAAGAAATGCAACGCCGAGATCTCAGCCCTGCGCGCCCCTGTCGAACGAGTCATCGCACACTTCAAGTCATGGCGGATCTTTCCTACCGACCACCGCTGTCCGCACCGCACCTATGACGACGCCCATGACGCGACCCGAGGGTTGTTCCTCTTCTCCCTCACAGGGGGTTTTGAATAACCTTCCCGGTCCCGTGCAATTCCGAAAGAGGGTGCCTCTCTGGTGACGAGGTGGTCGATGTAGCCGGTCAGGCACCGGTCACGGGCTCGGTCACTGGATGTCCTCAGGGCCTCGGGCCAGCCGCTGGCGAGGGCGTCTTTCACGTAGTCCTGCAGGTCCCAATCGTGCGGGGCCGTATCGACGAATGTGTCCACGCCGTCGGCAACGAGACTATCGATGAGGGAGGGCGAATTGGGATCTCCATGACGTTCACCTCCGACGAGCGGGTACAAGCAGAGACGGACGACGCGACCGGTCGCGGGCCACCCAGTGGCGGTGAGGTCGGACTGGGCAGATCCGGTGAGGACGAACCTGGCTCTTCACGATCGAGGGTGTAGTCGGGGTCTGAAGCCGCCAGCTTCGAGTAGGGATCTGGCGATGTAGTTGGTGAGGTTGCGGAAGCCGAGGGGGGAGCCGCGGAGGTGTTCGAGGCGGCCGTTGATCGTTTCGGTGGGGCCGTTGCTGGTGTGGGGGCGGTCGAAGTAGGCCAGCACGTCGGCAGCGCGCTTCTTCAGCGTCCGGCCGAGGCTGATGATCTCAGTGAGCGTCTTGGGGACGCCCTTGCTGACGGAGGCGATCAGGTCCTGCATGAGTTGGTGTCCCTGCGTGCGGTCGGGGTGACGGTAGGCGGTGATCATCTGCTGGTAGATCCCCCAGGTTGCCTCGACCTCGACGTGCTCCTGGTCGGCAAAGAGTTTGGTGAGCCGGTCGGTCTGCTTGTCGGTGAGCAGGTCCGCGCCGGTGTGCAGGGTCCGTCGGGCGCGGTGGAGCGGGTCGCCGGAGCGGCCGCGGTGCCCGCAGGTGCGCTGTTGCACCCGGCGGCGGCACCGGTCCGGGGCGTCGCCACCCAGGCGGACGACGTGGAACGGATCCATCACGCTGGCCGCGTCGGGCTGTTCCTCGGTGGTGGCGGTCTTGAACCCGGTGAACCCGTCCATCGCGACCACCTCGACGCCGTGGCGCCAGGCCTGGTCCCGGCCGGCCGGCCACGTGGCGAACGCCTGTTTGGAGCGGCCCTCGACCATGTCCAGCAGCCGGGACGGGCCTGTCCCGTCGCGGATCGGGGTGAGGTCGATGATGACGGTGACGTACTTGTCGCCGCGTCGGGTGTGCCGCCACACGTGTTCGTCGACCCCGACCACCCGCACTCCGTCGAACCGGCCGGTGTCGTCGATCAGGACCCGTCTGCCCTCGGCCAGCACGGCGTCGTTGGCGGTGTTCCACGACACCCCCAGGCCCTGCGCGACCCGGGCCATGCTCAGGTGCGCGACCACGATCGCCTCCAGCGCCCACCGCAGAGCCCGCCTGGACAGTTTCGCCCGCGGTCCGGCGGCGCGGCTGGTGTCCTGGCGCCACACGTGCCCGCACCCGGTGCACCGGTAGCGGCGGACCGTGACCAGCAGCGTCGTGGGCCGCCACCCCAGCGGCTCGTGCGCCAACGGTCTCGTCACAGTGTCACGAGCGGCGCCTTCGCAGCCGCACCGGCGACACCACCGCCCATCGGAGCCCTCCGGCTCCACCACCCGGCACGCCAGCACCGCACGGTCAGGTTCGAGTCGTTGCCCGGTGACCTCCAGGCCGAGTCCATCAAGTCGGGCGAACGCCGTCAGATCAGCAGGGCCGAAGCCCGCGGCAGGGGTAGCGTCAGACACGTCGAGGTCTTCCGGATGTGTGGTGTAGGAACCTTCATCCTGCGAAGACCTCGACCCTTGTCCCGGTAACGACGCGCCAGCGGCCCCGACGCCCCTCCATCCGAAAACGCCGGATCGCGAGCCCGGTCCCACGGCCCGTGCACAACTACCTGCGAGGATCCGCGTGTGACGCAGGACCGATTCGCCGACCGCCTGGACGCAGCCACCTACGAGAACGACGACGAGGTCGTGGGCGTGTTCGAGCAGACCGCTGAGGGCGCGGACGCGCTCTGGCTGTCGGGGCAGCTCTTCCACCGGCTGACGACCGTGGCGTCGGCGTACCGACTCCACGTGCTGCCCATGCTCGGCGGCTCAGAGCCCAGGCGTCTCAACGGGCTGCAGTGCCAGTCGCTGCTGGACGAACTCGCGTTCGTAGCAGAACGGCTCAACGACCCGTTGGCGACGGCGACCGCGCAGGCGATCTCCGACTTCGTAGTGATCCGAACGCGCCGACCAGCATGGGAGGGCTCGATCACCATCGAAGGCGATTGAGGAGCATCTCTGCTCATACCGGGCTGCGCACGGCCACAGCCCACGGCCAACCGCCACCGGTGCGACTCCGCCGTCTCAAAGCGCCCGACTCCAGGGACGGCTCACACCCTCGATTGTGAAGAGCCATATATCACTGCGCTTCGTGGCGCAGAGGGTGCCGTCCAGGATCACGTACGCCTTGCGCGCGGCGATCTTCAGAGCTTGGGGGAGGCTGGGTGCTCGGGCTGCCAACAGGCCCACGGCCTGGGTGACGTAGCGGTGGGCGGTGGCCAGGCCGATCCCGAAGCCCTTGGCCCGGCGCGTGTAGGTGTCGTTGTTGCGCAGACGCGCCAGGACCAGCAGTGCCCGGCGTCCGGGGGCCAGCGCGCCGGGGCGTCCGTGTCGCCCCTGTCGTTGCTCGCGCAGGAGCCGGGGCAACCGTCGGCCTGCTGGGAACGGCGTTCACCACGGAGGAGGACTTCCCGTCCGCGAGGAGTCCCGGGAGTTCTGCCGTCGGACGATCGGCAGGCTCCTCGACGACGGGGCCGGGGCATCATACTGGGACGCATCGAGATCGAGCACCTCGTGAGGCCGCAGGACTGCCCGGGCCCGGTGCTCCCGACCGCCGGGCCCCACGCCCTGGCAGCGGTCGAAACGGCCTTCGCCGGGAGCTGACTCGGTGTCCTCCGGGCGCCCGGTCGGCCTCTACCGGCGTGGCTGGTCCTCGAACGCGAACGCCGAACCGTCGCGGCGGACACGGACCTGCCCGGAGCCCGCGAAGTGGGCCGGCAGGACCAGGGCCCCGGTGTCGGCCGCGCGGGCGAGCACCGCCCGGCGCGTGATGCGGGCCAGGGCGAGGTCCTCGCAGAAGCAACTGTTGCAGTCCGGTTCCAGCAGTTGCACGGGGCTGTGCACCACGTCGCCGACAAAGACCGCCCGGTGCCCGCCCGACTCCAGGCGCACCACGGACGAGCCCGGGGTGTGTCCGGGAGCCGGTTCGAGCGTCAGGGCCCCGTCGATGCGGTGGGTCCCCTCCCACAGTTCGGCACGTCCCGCCGCCACAACGGGGGCGATGCTGTCGTCGTGGACGAGCGCGTCACCGCGCATCCGGGCCCGGTCGGCCTCGGAGCGCGGTGCCGGGCGGCGGTGCAGGTTGCCGGGGTCGAAGTACCGGTGGTCCGCGGCAGGGATCAGGTACCGCGCGTTCGGGAAGGTCGGCACCCAGGCCTCGCCGTCCCAACGGGTGTTCCAGCCGACGTGGTCGGAATGCACGTGCGTGTTGACCACCACGTCGACGTCCTGCGGGCGGACGCCTGCACGGGCCAGTCGGTCCAGGAAATCGGTCCGCCACCGGTGGAACGCCGGAGCGTGGGGACGCTCCTTGTCGTTGCCCACGCCGGTGTCGACCAGGACCGTGAGGCCACCGCTGCGCAGCACCCAGGTCCGCACGGCGGCGTGCCAGGCGTCGGTGTCCGGGGCCCAGTGTTCGGGCGACAGGCTGTCCCGGTGCCGTTCCCGCAGCTCGCGGGATGCCTGCGGGACGATCTCCCCCAGGGTGCGGATCGGCCCGTGCCACTCCACGACCGGCGTTGCCTCGACGTCCCCCAGCCGGATCGTCCCGGCCCCCGAACCGGTCCCGGGTTCCGGACCGGCGGTCATGGCCGGGCCCCGTACCGACACAGGAAGGTCCCGATCGTTTCGTCGACGACCCTGTCCAGCGAGGGACGCGGGTCGGCGAACGCCTCGATGCCCATCACCCGTGGCCAGATCACGTACTCCTGCAGCAGGCCCAGGAACTGGTGAGCGGCCAGGACGGGGTCCGGGCAGGAGAGCGCACCCCGGTCGGTCAGGCGGGCCAGCCGGTCGGCGATCACGCGCAACAGGGGTTCCTTGCCGGCCCGGTAGAACTCCTCGGCGATCCATGGCAACCGGTCCGACTCCGCGATCACCAGCCGGATCATGGCGATCTGGTCCGTGCCCTCCACGAAGTCGATCAGTGCCATGGCCAACCGGCGCAGGAACGGGCGGGGATCGGCGACGTCCGCCGCTGCCACGGCCCCCAGCTCCCCGGTCCCCAACCGGGCCCAGTGCCGTTCCAGGGTCGCCCGGAGCACAGCCTCCTTGCTGCCGAAACGGTTGTAGACCGTCTGGCGGGAGACCCCGGCCGCCGCCGCGACGCGGTCCAGGTTCACCCCGGCGTAGCCGTCGGCCAGGAACAGCTCCCGGGCCGCCGCCAGGATCCTGCCGTCACTTCTCTGCAGGGCCCCGCCCCGGCGGGCAGGCCTGGCAGCGACCGCGTTTCGGTGAGCGTCGTCCATCCGTCTCCTCCGTCCTGTCGGACGGTCCCTGCGGCGCGGACTGGTCCGCGTCCCGCGGCGGGGCCCCGACCTCGATTTTGACTTTACAGTACAGTCCAATCCGAGATTCCGCCCGTTCGCCGCACAGGAGTCCTCTTCCACCAGGGAAGTGCTTTCTGCGTGTCCACCTCGGGCGAACGGCACGCCGCCTCTGTCCGCATCGTCAGCCGGACGGAGAACGGCTGGAAGGACAGTGCCACGGACCGGCGGAACGGACAGCCGTGGCGGCGCCGTGACATCGTGGCGCCGAACCGTCCCTGCCGGCGGGAGGGTCGCCCGGCCGCGGTCGATCCCGGATCCCTCCCGCGCGGGCGCCCGCGGCGTCAGGCGGGATCGGCGAAGTAGGCGTTCATGCCCTCGACGTCGGACAGGTAGGTCTCGATCGCGACGATGCGCCCGTTACGGATCGTGCAGACGGTGGCAAGGTACTCGTCGAGGACCATGTCGCCACGGCGGCCCGTGTTGTGCAGGTTGAGCGCCATGTTGTCCCGGCTGACGAGCACGTGCAGCGGCCTGAAGGTGATCCCGTGGCCCGCGATCAGCTCGGCATGGTCGATCACAGCTTCGGCCCCCGTGACAAGTTCCCGAGATCAGGTTGTCCCCCGGGAGGGTCCAGGTGACGTCCGGGGCGAGGACCTTCCGCAGCAGCGACCGGTCCCCGGTGGACAGCGCGCGCAGGAAGCCGGCGGCAAGGTCCTGCTTGGAGGCCGCGCAAGTAGGCCGAGTTGGGGGTAGTGAGCGGGTACAGGCGTGATCGTGAAGGGTGTTGACGCCTTGTGGTCATGGGAGTGTCTTTGTCCGCTGTTTCAGCGTGGCTGTCCGCGCCCCTGTGGGACCGGTTCGTTGCCCTGTTGCCCGCACGATCCGCCGTCGATCCGGCCCGCCCGTTGGGCTGCCACCGTTGCCGGAGTCCAGACCGGATCATGTTCGCCACGTTGCTGCAGGTCCTGGGCTTTGGCTGTTCCTACGAGGCGGTCGCGGATAGGACCTGCTCGGTTACCATGATCCGCTGCCGCCGCGACGAGGGGAGCGACCTTGGTGTCTTCGCCCCGCTGTAGGCGATTGTTCTGGACGTCTAGGACCGTCTTGTCGGCCTGGTCCTGGAGGGGATCTCCGTCGACGGTCACGGCCTCCCGCTCGACCGTGTCCTGGCCGGCGCGAACCGCCACGACTCCCCGCTACTGGCTCCGACCCTGGACACACTCCACGAGCTGGGTCCGCTGCCCGAGACCGTCACCGGTCCTCTGGACGCCGGCTACGACTCCGCCGCCACCCGCCACCCGCTGGCCGGACGCAGACTGACCGGCGAGATCGCCCACCAAGGGGACAAGACACCCCTCCAGGCCGGACAAAGGTGGCCTGTCTAGCACACCAACGCCTGGCACCAACGCCTTCATCGACCTCGCAGACGCGATCATCACCCTGCGTAGCCTCATCCGGCAGGCCTGGACCAGCTACCGAGGGGACACCCGCCCCGCCAAACGCCCCTGATCGCCCCCTATTTGCGCAGCCTCTAAGTCATATGAACACCTCTTCTGCACAAAAAGGAGTTTATGAGTTTTTATAGCATGATTCATTCCTGATAGGTCCGCGCCGGGTACGCGTGCCACCGGTATGG
>JAUPKJ010000425.1 GCA_030837505.1 Actinomycetota bacterium | reverse complement strand
TGGGCTCCGACCGGTTCACCTGATGTCCTCGGACATTGCGCTGGCCCGGGACCGTACGGTCCCGGGCCAGCGACAGTGAGCACGGTGCCGCGGCCGCCCGGCCGGCCCTGGCGCCCCTGTGCGATCACCTGCGTAGGCTCCACTGTTGATTGGTGCCGCCGTTGCAGGACCAGAGAATGACTTTTTGTACCGCCGGTCGTCCCAGCGCCGTCGGCGTCCACGCAGAGCCCGGACTGCACGCCGGTGATGGTGCCGTTGGTGCTGGAGCCATTCGGCACCTCGATGCACCGGCCGGACCGGCTCCCCACGATCTGGGCACCCGGCTGCGGATTGCCGCCACCGGGTGGCGCGTACCCGGCGGCTGTGATGTTGGCTTGGACGGCTTCCTCGGTCGCGTCCGATGGGTAGCCGGAGGTCATCACGCCCTCGTAGAAGGTGCCGGCGCCGCTGGTGCTGTTGTCGCCGCCGATGCCGAGGATGATTGCGCCTTGCTTCTTCATCGGGTGGTAGCCCTTGGGACGTGGCCCGTTGAATACGGTCGACAGGCCGCCCACCTGTGCATCCCCGCTGCGGATGGCCCAGTGGTTCGGCTCTCCCTTGACGATAGCCGTCACGAAACGGTGGTTGATGGTCGGATTGCTGTTGTGGCCCTGATTCACGCCGGAGAACAGGCCCCACTCCAGGTCGGCCATGACCCATGGACCGGCGCCGTCCCCGTAGCCCCATTGACGGTCGGCACCGAAGCAGACGGTCTCCCGTGACGGCGTGGATCGCACGCGACCGCGACGCACGATCCGCGGGCAACGCCGTCTGGACCGGGCGGCGCTTCTTGCCGGAGTCAGCGGTAGCCGGCGGCGACGATGTTCTCCTGCACTGCGTTCTCGGCCGCATCGGACGGATACCCCGACAACATCGCTCCCTCATAGAACGTCCCAGCGCTGGCATTGGCGCCACCACTCGGTTTGCAGCAGTCACCACCACTGCCCAGTACGATGGCCCCCTGCTTCTTCATCGGGCTGTACCCGTTGGGCAATGCGCCGTCCCACACCGTGTACAGACTTCCCGACTGGGCGTTACTGCCTTTCATCGCGAACCGCGACGTTCCATTGTTCTTCAACGTCGCAGTTACGAACTTGCTCGTGAACGCCCGCTGACTCGAATTCCAGGACGTGCTCCCGCCGGGGAACAGTCCCCACTCCAGGTCCGCCTGCACCCACGGACCCGTCCCCTGACAACCACCGAACCAGCACTGTGTACCGAAGTTGATCGAATCCATCGCGCCCGGGCCGTCGGCGGTCCTCGTCGTCTCACTGTTGCCGTAGTCGAAACAGCAGCCGCCGTTCACATGAGTGCCACTCGTCACCATGTACATGCCCTCCGGGGCCGCCCCGGTAGGAATACCGCTCAGGTGACCATCCCTCCAGTAACTGTTCCCCGGATTCATGTACAACGAGTACGCCTTGCTGCCGCCAACCGTCAACGACTCCGTGGAAGCCCGCGCCGGGCTGCTCTGACTCGACCCCGGCACCGCCGCCGACCCTTGGTACCAAAGCTCGTTGCCCCGCCCGGACTGGTCGTACAACACGGTGATGACACATGTCGTACCGGCACAGAACGAATCCTGGGTCGCCGCGTCGGCCGTACCACCGGCTGCCAGCACCCCGATGTTCCTGGTCGTGTTGTCCGACGAGCGCCGCACCTGATACAGGTTGCCGCTGTAGACCGCATACAAGGCCCGTGTGGTGCTGTGCGCGGCCACGCACGGTGTACCGCCTGCCGCGTAGATGTCACACGGCAACGCTCCGACCGGCGGCGACGACGTCGGGGGCGACGGCGTGGGGGACGGCGATGTCGGCGCGTTCCAACGTTGGTTGGCCTGGCCGTTGCAGGACCAGATAGTGATCTTTGTTCCGCTCGCGGTACCGGCTCCGTTGGCGTCCAGGCACAGGCCGGACTGCACCCCCGTGATGGTGCCGTCCGAATTCACGGTCCACTGCTGGTTGGCCTGCCCGTTGCAGTCCCAGATGATCACCGCGGTGCCGTTGCTGGTGCCCCGCCCGTGGACGTCAAGGCACTTGCTGCCGTACACCTGGAACTGCCTGCTCGAGGTGTACGTCCAGGACTGACCGGTCGCATCACCGCAGTCCCATAGTCGGACCTGGGTTCCGTTGCTGGTGCTTGAGTTCGGGACGTCCACGCAGCGGTTGGATTGAACACCCACGATGTGTCCGGCCACTTCGCCGCTGGCGTTGATACCCGTCGCCACCATCCCCGCAAGTATCACGAGGACCCCGGCACCCGTAGCCGCGGTGAGCCCGGCGAGCCGATGTCGGCAACCGAGCAGGACCCGGCCGACCCCGACGCCCCCGGGCTCCCGGAGTCCACTGAACGGTCTTCTCATTGTGGTCTGCCTCCCGTTCTCGCACATCGGAGCACGTCCTGGAAGAAAGCGAGGCGGCTGTGCCGCCCGAGCGATACGGTCTCCACGTCTTCACCCTCCCTGTGCGGCGAGAGACCTGGGGTTCGTTGAGCCTGGGGTTCGTTGAGCCTGAGTACGGGAGGACGCCGGACGAGCCTCGGCCCGCATTTCTTTGAGGTGGCTCGCTCCATCTGTTTCCCGCCGGGCCCAAGCCGCTGCTGGTGCGCGGCGGCAAATCCGGTGCGGTCCTCCAATGTCGCGCGGCCGTGAGCAGCGCCCTCGACCCACGGGGGCGGCCACTGGAGGGTCGATGCCGGCCCAAGGATTTTGCGTCAATAGCGAATCGGTTCGATCGAGCCTACGTATCGTCCTGACCCCTGTCAATGGCTCGGCGTAACTGCCGATGGGTCGATGGAGGCTGGACCCGAGCGACACCAGGCATAAGAGCGACCGGCAAGAGGGGGCTTCGATTCGCGGCGTCCGGGGGCGCCTGACCGGTTTGTGGCGGTCAACGACCAGACCAGGACGCCTCCCTTCTGCCGCCTTGCCGGCCAGCACCCGCCACACCGCTCACCTGTCGAAGCCACCTCTTGCCGGTCGCTCTAACTCCAGCCTTCCTGGAGAAGTGACGTTATATGCAAAAATTCCCGAAAGGTAGTCTTGACTGACATGACACATATGACCTAGTCTGCACGGCAGGGATCGAATCGGTTCGCTCGACCTGTGAGGGTTTTTGCGATGCCGTTCACCGGACGCCGTTCTCAGGACGGTGGGGTGGCGGGACACGATCCCCAGAGGGTGCGCAGCCGGACTCCGATCCAGCGGTTGAGGAGGGCGAATCGCATGAGCGGGTCCCGTCACGGCGGCAGCGGGCGCCACTGGTCTACTCGCCCCAGGACGGCTGGTCTTCTGGAAGCGGGGGACGAACAGCACCCAGTATTCCCGGATGAGGGACACGGTGATGCGCGAGATCCGCCCGATTGCTGTGGCCTGGTTTTCTGGGGGAGCAGTCGTTCTGCGTAGGACGAGTCGGTCCGTGGAAGGACCGGGACCGCCCCGAGCGAGTTCGGTGGTCTGTCGACCTTCTACGACGGCAAGCGGCCCAACGTTTCCGGCTGCAACCCGATGAAGAAGGAAGGGGCGATCATCCTGGGTATCGGCGGTGACAGCAGCCATGGTTCCGCCGAGAACGCCGTCCAGGCCAACATCGTCGCGGCCGGCTACCGCTGAGCGCGACCGGCCGGCTTTCGCCCCGATCGACGACGGCCAGCTGTGGCCAGCGCGCATTCCGCATGTCGGAGGTGTTGCAGCGATCCGTGCCAGTACTTCCGTCACGACGAGTCGGCGTTCCCGATCCCCGGTGTCCTCGGGCACGCCGGCTTCCCACCGACCCACCAGCAGAACAACGCATTTCGGAGGAGCCACGCGACCCTCGCCCTCAACGGCACCACCTGCACCGGCGGCGTTACCTCCACCTCTGGACGAGTGATTCCGATCGTCAGTGGTCGTAGGGGACCAGCGGGCGGCTGATGGACCGGCGGATCTCCTCGAGGATCGTTGCACCCCAGCGTTGGTCAGGACGATGCCTTTGCGGGAGGCGATCCGTTCGTCTCTCTGTCATTGGTCTCAGGGGACGCGTCGGAACTCCGCCTCACCATTCATTTCAGGTCGCTGACGATGGCTTGGATTTCGGCGATGGGGACGCGGGTGGTGTGGGTGGTTGTTTTGGGGCTTTCGTTCAGGGGGTGGGGGGTGTTGTCGCCGGTGGTGGTCCAGGTTGCTTTCCAGGTGACGCGGGCGGTGACGTCCCGGCCTCCGGGGTGGCCGGCGGAGGACCGGAGGAATTGCAGTGTGCAGCCTTGGTCGTCGGACAGTCCTGGTTTCCAGGGCAGGGTCGCTCGGTCGATGTCGCAGGTGGTGTTCTGTTCGTCGGATTCGAGGTGGAGTCCATTGTTCCGGGCGGTGAGGGTGACGGAGGGGCCGGTGTTCGGGATCCGGGCGGTGACGGAGAGTTTTCCGTTCTTGTCTCCGAGGGCTCGGGGATCGGTGACCCAGAACCAGGTGGGGATGTTGACCAATGTCCAGCCGGCGTTGAGGCCGTCGTTGCCGGTTCGGGTGGTGGCTTTCGGGTTGCGGTCGATGGTTGGTTCTGTGAGTTCCAGTTCGTTGTAGGCGGCCAGGGCGAGTTGGTCGGGTTCGACTGTGGGGGTGGGGGAGCCGGGGGTTCCTTCGGCTGCTTCGAAGACTCTCATCCGGGTGATGGGGCCGTCGTGGTCCCCGGTGAATCCGGGCAGGTCGGCGGGGTCCTTGCAGGTGGCGAGGTACCAGTAGGGTTTGTGTCCGGTCCGGGAGCGTTCGATGGCCTGTTCGTACTGTTCGGCTGTCCCGAAGTGGTCCAGGGCGTAGTCGGAGGTCGAGCCGGCGTTGAGTCTGCCCTGGTACCAGGTGTACATCGCTGCGGGGTCGTCGTAGAACGAGGAGGCCGGTGCCCACCAGCACCGCACCGGGACCGGTATCTGCTTGGTCACCGTGCCCGACCCGCCGGCAGTGCCCTTCACGTCCCCCGTGAACACCACCCGCACCGAGTACCCCTTCGTAGTGCTCCCGGCGTCGG
>JAUPKJ010000424.1 GCA_030837505.1 Actinomycetota bacterium | reverse complement strand
GCGAACGTCCTGGTCGCCGGCACGGCGATCTTCGGAGCGCCCGACCCGGCCCGCGCCGTGGCAGAGCTCCGCGCAGCCGCCGAGGCCCACCTGCCCTGAGCCGGCCTGCCCTGAGCCGGCCGTCGAGCAGGAGAGGCGAGCGGGGACTGTGTTGGGGGGGCAGGCAGCGTCGGTGGTCGATGGGGACGGTGGTCGATGGGAGCGGTGGAGTGTCCTGCCGGTAACTCTCGTATCGTGAGAGTATGCTCTCGTTATATGAGAGCGTCGGCTCCGTCGTTACTGCCGATCCTGCGCAGTCGCCTCCAGGGCGAGGTCCTGGTTCGGGTCCTGCTCGGTCGGGTTCCGATCACCGTTGCCGACCTGGCCCGGGATCTCGGGGCACCGCTGCCGACGGTCGCCCGTGAGGTGAACCGGTTGGGTGACGGGGGCATCTTCGTCCTGGAGCGGCAGGGCCGGGCCAACTTGGTGACTGCGAACGAGGGGAACCCTGCCGTCGGCCCGCTCCGGCAACTGCTCATGGTGACCTTCGGGCCGCGGCAGGTGGTATCGGAGGAGTTCGTGGGGGTGTCCGGTCTGGAGGAACTGTATCTTTTCGGATCGTGGGCGGCCCGTCTTCTCGGTGAGAGCGGGCCGGTGCCGGGCGACATCGATGTACTCGTCGTGGGGCCGGCGGACCGGGACGAGGTCTACGACGCCGCCGACCGCGCCGCTCGGCGGCTGCGACGTGAGGTCAACTCCACCGTCGTCTCCCGACGACGTTGGGCCGATCCCGGTGACCCGTTCATCACCGAGGTCAGACGTCGTCCGTGGGTGAAGGTCCATCCCAAGGGGAGCCCGTCATGAGCTGGGAGAAAGGGCGCGACACGATCGAGGGTCTGCTGCTGCGCGGACACCTCGAACAGGTGCCCGGGAACGAGAAAGAGGCCGGGCATCTGCTGGCCAAGGCCCGATCGCATCTGAACACGGCCCAGATGGTCTCCGGGACTGATCCTGAGATCGCCTACGGCGCGTTGTACGCAGCGGCGCGGAAGGCGCTCACCGCTCTCCTCGTGCAGCAGGGGCTCCGTCCCACCCGGGCCGGTGGCCACGAGGCGGCGATAGAGGCTGCCCATGCGCAACTCGTACCACCGCTCGGGGACGTCCTGCGCCCTATGAGGCGGATCAAACGTCGTCGTAACTCCGGCGACTACTCCGGCGCCGAGGACCAACTGCACGAGGAAGACATCGAAGCCGACCTCCCCGCGGCCTCCGCTGTCGTTGACGCGGTGACGCGGCTACTGCCACAAATGACGGTGTTCGTGCCTCGACGGTGATCAGCAGGACAGCCCATCCCGTTGCCTTCTGTCGGGTACCCCCGGTGTCGGGGCGGGAGGAAGGGTGGGATGATGCCCGCGTAGAAACGCGTGCTCCGGGGTCGGTGAAACTCCGAGCCGGCGGTGACAGTCCGCGACCCGACCGCAGCCAGCGGTCGGTTGACCTGGTGGAACTCCAGGACCGACGGTGAAAGTCCGGATGGGAGGCAGCACGCGCGACGGCGGGGTACCGCCGTCGTGAACCGTACGGGTGAGGTGTGTGCCCCACCTGCTGCGCGTCGTTCCCCGGAGCCCGTGCCCGAAGCACGCGGCATGAGGGGTAGGCGATATGTTCACCGGTATTGTCGAGGAACTGGGCGAGGTGCTCCGGCTGGAGCCCGGACCGGATTCCGCCAGGATCACTGTCCGGGGGCCCGCGGTCACGGCCGACGCACGGCGCGGGGGGTCGATCGCCGTGAACGGGATCTGTCTGACCGTCGTCGAGAACGGACCCGATTGGTTCACCGCCGACGTCATGTTGGAGACCCTCCACCGCACGTCCCTGGGCACCCTGACCCAGGAGGCCCGGGGCGCGCGCGTGAACCTGGAACGCCCGGTGCCCGTCGACGGCCGCCTGGCCGGCCACATCGTGCAGGGGCACGTCGACGGCACGGGAACGGTTCTGGAGCGGATCCCCGGCGAGCGCTGGGAGCTGTTGCGGATCTCCCTGCCCGACACCCTGGCCCGGTACGTCGTGGAGAAGGGGTCGATCGCCGTCGACGGCGTGTCGCTGACCGTGGTCGGCGTGGTCTCCCCTCCGGCCCCTGCGGCGGGGTCCTTCACGGTCTCCCTGATCCCCGAGACCCTGAGGATGACGACCCTGGGCCTGCGGGCCGTGGGGGAGCCCGTGAACCTGGAGGTCGACATCCTCGCCAAGCACGTGGAGAGGCTCATGGCCGACCGCCCGGACCCGAACGGGTCGGCCGCGGCGGAAGCGGGGACCAGATGACGGCCCTCTCCCCCCGTCTCGCGCCCGACCGGCCCGGACCGGCCGAGCCGCACGACTGCGGGCCGGTCCGGGTCGACACCGTGGACCGGGCCGTGGCCGAGCTGCGGGCCGGCCGGCCGGTGTTCGTCGTCGACGACGTCGACCGCGAGAACGAGGGCGACGTGATCCTCGCGGCGGCCCTCGCCGAGCCGCAGTGGATCGGTTGGACGATCCGTCACACCTCCGGGGTCGTCTGCGCCCCGATGCCGGACGGGATCGCCGACGCCCTGGGGCTGCCGGCCATGGTCGAGGACAACCAGGATCCCCGCCGCACGGCCTACACGGTCTCCACGGACGCCCGCGCAGGCATCACCACGGGGATCGGCGCCGCCGACCGCACGCGGACCCTGCGGCTGCTGGCCGACCCCGGGACCTCCTCTCAGGACCTGGTGCGCCCCGGACACGTGTTCCCCCTGCGGGCCCGGCCCGGCGGCGTCCTGGAACGGCCCGGGCACACCGAGGCGGCCGTGGACCTGTGCCGGCTCGCCCAGCTGCCCCCCGTCGGAGTGATCGCCGAGGTCGTGGGGGACGACGGAGAACCCCTGCGGGCGCCGGCCCTGCGGGTCCTGGCCGACGCCGAGGGCTTCGCCCTGATCAGCATCGCCGACCTGGCCGACCGGATGGCAGCCCTGGCCGATCCGACGTCAGCCCCGGCCGACCGGGCTGATCGGCCTGCCGGGGCCACGGACCGGACGGCACCCGCAGCGACGGCCGTGCCCTCGGCTGTGGGCACTGCCGTGGGCACTGCCGTGGGCACGGCCGCAGAGGTGCCGCGGGTCGCCCGGGCCGTGCAGACGACCCTGCCGACCGCGTGCGGCCGGTTCACGACGATCGGCTTCCGGGACCTGCACACGGGGGTGGAGCACGTGGCCCTCGTCGCGGATCCCCCCGCCGGAGGGTCCGGCGCCGGAGAGCCCGGCGTCCCCCTGGTCCGGGTGCACTCGGAATGCCTCACGGGCGACACCTTCGGTTCCCTGCGCTGCGACTGCGGTCCGCAGTTGCATCAGGCCCTGCGCCGCGTGGCCGAGCACGGGGGCGCCGTGATCTACCTGCGCGGGCACGAGGGCCGGGGCATCGGACTGCTGGCCAAGTTGTCCGCCTACGCCCTGCAGGACCACGGTCGGGACACTGTCCAGGCCAACCTCGAACTCGGGCTGCCGGCCGACGCCAGGGAGTACGGCGCGGCAGCGGCGATCCTGCGCGAACTGGGCCTGGAGCGCGTCGCCCTGCTCACGAACAACCCTGCCAAGGTCCGGGGCCTGCGCGAGCAGGGGATCGACGTCGTCGAACGCCTCGGGCTGCAGATCCCCGCGGGGGAGCACAACGCCCGGTACCTGAGAACCAAACGGGACCTCATGGGACACCTGCTGGACGTGGGGACCGTCCGGGAAACGATCGGGGACCTGACCCGGAACCTGACCCGGGACGCCCACGGGGACGCCGACCCGAACGGGGAACCGGTGGTGGCCGACGGCACCGAACGAACGAGAGGACAACGCAGATGAGCGGACGGGGAGCTGCCCGGACGGTCGTGGACGGCTCGGGCCTGAGGGTCGCGGTGGTCGCGGCCTCCTGGCACGAGGAAATCATGGAGGGCCTGCTGGCGGGGGCACAGCGGGGCCTGCGGGAATGCCGTGTCGACCAGGTGACGAGCGTGCGGGTGCCCGGAAGCTTCGAGCTGCCGGTGGCGGCGGCCCGGCTGGCCGCAGAGGGGTTCGACGCCGTCGTCACCCTCGGCGTGGTGATCCGCGGGGGCACCCCGCACTTCGACTACGTGTGCCAGGGCGCGACCGCCGGCCTGACCCAGGTGTCGACGAGCACCGGGATCCCGATCGGATTCGGCCTGTTGACCTGCGACACCGAGGAACAGGCCCGGGACAGGGCCGGTCTGCCCGGGTCGAGCGAGGACAAGGGCTTCGAGGCGGCGACGGCGGCCGTGGCCACCGCGGTCACCCTGCGGTCCCTGGCCGCGACCTCGGCCGTCCCCGGCAGCCGCCGGGCGCTCGTCTGACGTCGGCCCGCGCCCGGCGGCGCCGTGCGCTGTCGGGCACCTTGCGCTGTCGGGCACCTTGCGCTGTCGGGCACCTTGCGCTGTCGGGCACCTTGCGCTGTCGGGCACCGTGCCCTGTCGGGCACCGGAGGGAACACCGCCGGGCACCGGGGCGGAGGCCGCGCCCACTACCCTGGGCCCGTGAAGACCTTCGAGACCTTGTTCGCGGAACTGGCCGAGAAAGCCGTGTCCCGTCCCGCCGGCTCCGCGACGGTCGTCGCCCTGGACGCGGGGGTCCACACGATCGGCAAGAAGATCGTGGAGGAGGCCGCGGAGGTCTGGATGGCCGCGGAGCACGAGGGCCGGGACCGGACAGCCGAGGAGATCTCCCAGCTCCTGTACCACCTGCAGGTGCTCATGCTCGCCTGCGACCTGAGCCCGGAGGACGTCTACACCCACCTGTGAGCCGGCAGCCCCCGCCGACCCCGCCAGACCTCGACGGTCGGCAGAACGGGCTCGGCAGAACGGTCGGCAGAACGGGTAGGGCCCGTCCCGGAATGCTCCGGGACGGGCCCTACCCGTGTCCTGCGACGTTCCGGTCCCCGCCGCCGGCGGGGACCGGCCGCGTCACCCCTTGGACTTCTCGCTCTTGGCCTGGTCCACCATCTTCTTCAGATCGGCTGCGGACCAGCTGGTGAGCTTCTTGCCGTTGACCAGAACGGTCGGCGTCCCGGTCACCTTGTCCTTCGAGGACTGGTCGGTGACCTTCTCGACCCACGTACCGAACTTCCGGTCGGTGATCGTCGGCTTGATCTGGTCCGCCTTGGCCCCGGCCTCGATCGCGTAGTCGATCAGCTGCTGATCGGTCAGGCCCGCGTACCCCTCCTTGGGCTGGATCTCCTTCTCGAACAGCTTGTCGTGGAACTTCCTCCACACCGTGGAGTTGGTCGTGTCCCAGACCGCCGCCCCGGCCCCTGCGGACCGCGTCGAGTACTCGTCGGGCGAGGCATGATCCATGATCGCCAGAGTGTGGTACTGGACCTTGGCCGTTCCGTCCTTGATCCAGCCGTTGATCTGCTCGGAGTTGGTCCTCTCGAACTCTCCGCACAGCGGGCAGTAGAAGTCCTCGTAGATCCGGATCGTCACGGGCGCGCTCGCCTTGCCGATCTGGATCTGCCCGTCGGTCAGCCGCGTGGGCGTGACGGCTGCTTCCTCGCGTTTCTGCTCGTCCTGCAGATACAGGACGAGCACTCCGACGCTGAGGACGGCGACCAGCACCGCTGCGATCGCCGCGGTGATCTGCATCCCGCGCCGTCTGGCGTCCAACCGGGCCTGCTCGGCCCGTAGAGCCGCAGCCTTCGCGCGGGTCTGCTTGGCTACTCTGGCGTTCGTCATCGCTTCACTCCTTGGCCTTCTCCACCGCGGCCTTGAGGTTCTCCGGGGTCCAGTTGCCGACCTTCTCGCCGTTGACGAGGGCCGTGGGCGTCCCGGTCACGTCGTCCTTGGAGGACTGGTCGGTCACCTGCTCGATCCATTTCACGAACTTCTTGCCTTCCAGAGCGGCCTTGACCTCGGCCTCGGGGGCCCCGGCCTCGACGGCCCACTTGAGCAGCTTGGCGTCGTTGTGCCCGGCGTACCCCTCCTCGGGCTGGAGGTCCTTCTCGTAGAGCTTGTCGTGGAACTTCAGGAAGGTGTCCACGTCGCTGCTGTCCCAGACGGCGACCGCGGCGTTCGCGGACCTGGTCGGGTACTTGTCCGGCGAGAGACGGTCCAGGATCGACAGAATGTTGTACTCGACCTTGACGGTCCCGTCCTTCACCCAGCCCTTGATCTGTTCGGAGTTGGCCCTCTCGAACTCTCCGCACAGCGGGCAGTAGAAGTCCTCGTAGATCCGGATGGTCACGGGTGCTTCCTTCTTGCCCACCATGATCTGGCCCGCGGTGAGGTGGCGGGGAGTGGCGAACGGCTCGCTGCGCTCCTCGTTGTCCCGCATCGTCAGAAGCAGGACGCCGAAGCCGATGACGAGGGCCAGGACGGCCGCCACGGCCGAGGTGATCTGCAGGTTGCGGCGCCTGGTGTCCTTGCGGGCCTGGGCCGCTCGGAGTTCCGCGGCCTTCTCCCTGGCTGTTCTGGCGTTCTTCTTGGGGGAACTCGTCATCGTGGATCTCCGGGGAGGGGGTGCGGGGACAGAAAGGACGGGCTGGGGCGGTACCGGCCGGGTGGCGGCGGCCCTGCATGGTGCGGTCCGGGCCCGTGACGAGGGACTGTACCGGGAGCGTGCCCCTCGGGGACGAAGTGTCCGGGAAGGGGCCCCGGTTGCGAAGGGCTCACCGGCGGCCCGTGGGGACGGGCTCGGGGTGCAGCCCCAGGACGCCGTCGAGGGAGAACCGGCTGCGCGGCCAACGCAGGAGGAAGGCCGCGACGAGGAAGAAGCCGGTGTCCCTGAACAGGTCCTTGATGTAGCCGGGGACGGGGTCCGGCACCTCGGTGCCCGTGTTGCCGAAGCAGCCGCAGTCGATCGACAGCCCGCGGGCCCAGGCCGACGCGATACCGAACATGAACATGACCATCAGACAGCCGGTCAGGGCCGCGGCCAGGCGGGTCCCGAGCCCGAACAACAACAGCAGGGCCACGCTGAGCTCCAGCAGCGGCAACCCGAAGGCGAAGGGGCGCACCAGGGCCTCCGGGAGCAGGTCGAAGGCCCGCACACTGCGGACCGTGGCCTCCTGGTCCACGAGTTTGGGCCACCCGGCCAGGACGAAGACGCCGGTGAGGAACAGGCGGGCCACAGTGGAGATCCAGGGCTGGAACACGGGGAAACGCTTACGCACGAACAATCACTCCCAAGACTTGCTCTCTTGCCGGAACCGAACAGAACGCCGTCCCCACCCCGCCGGGGGCGGGGCGAGGGCGATGGTCAGAGGACCGGGAGCAGGGGAGGACCGCGTCTGCCCGTCGGCCCGAGGACCGGGACGGGGAATGCCCGAGGTGGCCAGGAGGCCGGGCACGGCCGCGGGCGCGTGGCCGGGACCAGCGTCGGGAGCGGCCGGCCCAGGGATCCCAGCCGCCGCAGCAGGGACGCCGCGAGGACGACGCACGAGGTCAACCAGGCCGCGACCGCCGAACCCCACACGGCCGCCAGGGTGTGGGCGAGCAGGATCGCGACCGCCCCCAGCAGCGACGCCGTGACGGCCGTGGACGTCGGCCCCTGCGCCAGGGTCTGGGACGGGCACTCCTGCGACTGCCGGAACAGGGCCAGGCGCAGGCCGAGTTCAGCGCCGCGGCCCACGACCGGAAGACACCCGTGGGAACCGGGGGCCGAGCCCTCCACCGGCAGGGCGAGCACGGCCTGCCCGAGCAACTGGCCCAGACCCGCACAGAGAACGGGGATGCGGGACCCCGACCGGTGCAACAGCAGGACCCCCAGGACGACCGCTGCCGCCGGGAGCGCCAGCCGGGCCGGGGGGATCGTGCCCGTGGTCGCCAGATGTGCCAGGAACATCGTGGGCAGCAGAAGGCAGGAGGCGAGCAGGGCCTGCGGGACGCGCGCGATCCGGTCCGGGCGGCCGGACCAGATCATCGTCTCGCTGCGCACAGGCCAGAGCTTACGGCGCTCCCCGCCGGTAGGGCAGCGTCGTTCTCCTACTCGTTCCTTCTCGTGTACCCGTCCTCCGCCGTGGGGGAACCGGTATCGAACACGATCCCCGCGGCCCGCGCGGTTCCTCCGGCGGCGTCCAGCCGGTCCTCCTGCCGGGCCCACCGCTCCCAGTGGTCGGCGAACCCCGGGTCCCGGGCCAGGGCGCGGGACCGGCGCACGGCCGCCGGGGCCCGGACCCACACCAGGAGCGTCAGGAACGGGCGGGCCGCCGGGGACCCGCACCCGACCCCCTCGACGATCAAATGGTCCGTTCGCGGCCGCGCGAGCGGGGGGCCCGGCTCGTCGCGGGCCCAGTCCCACGTGCGGGCCTGCGGTGGCTCCCCGCGGACGAAAGGCTCCAGGACGCCGCCGACCAGCAGCTCCACGCCAGCCCGCAGGCCGTCCCACCCCGGGTACAGGTCCTCCAGGTGCACCGTGACCGCCCCGGGCACCAGGGCGGCCAGGCGCGCGGCGAGGGTGGTCTTGCCCGCGCCGGAGCGGCCGTCGACCGCCGTCACCCGCAGCCCTCCCGCCAAGGGCTCCGCGGCCCCGGCCGCGTGGGCGAGGCGGTCCACCGACCCGGGACCGCCCGGCAGGAAGAGAGGACCGGCCATCCCGGGAGGGTACCGACGGGGTCCACTCATTACTCTGGGGACGTGACTGTCGCCGTGCGTGTCATCCCCTGTCTCGACGTCGACGCGGGCCGCGTGGTCAAAGGTGTGAACTTCACCGGCCTGCGGGACGCCGGGGACCCGGTGGAACTTGCGAGGCGCTACGACGCCGAGGGCGCGGACGAACTCACCTTCCTGGACGTCACAGCCTCCAGCGACAGCCGAGCCACCACCTACGAGGTCGTCTCCCGCACCGCCGGGGAGGTCTTCATCCCGCTGACCGTCGGCGGCGGCGTGCGCAGCGTCCAGGACGTCGACGGCCTGCTGCGGGCCGGCGCCGACAAGGTCGGGATCAACACGGCGGCCATCGCCCGCCCCGAACTGATCAGCGAGGTGGCCGACCGCTTCGGGGCCCAGGTGCTCGTGCTGTCCGTGGACGCCCGCCGCTGCCCGCCCGGCACCCGCACCCCCTCCGGCTACGAGGTGACCACCCACGGCGGCCGGCGCGGCACCGGGATCGACGCCGTCGAATGGGCCGCCCGGGGAGCAGAACTGGGCGCCGGGGAGATCCTGCTGAACTCCATGGACGCCGACGGCACGACCGAGGGCTTCGACCTGGCCATGCTGCGCGACGTGCGCTCCCGGGTCACCGTCCCCCTGATCGCCAGCGGAGGGGCCGGAACCGTCGACCACTTCCCCCCCGCCGTCCGGGCCGGGGCCGACGCCGTCCTCGCCGCGAGCGTGTTCCACTTCGGCAGACTGACCATCGGCCAGGTCAAGGACGGGCTGCGGGCCGCAGGGGTGCCCGTGCGCTTCACGGCCCCCGGCCTGCTGGAGGCCCGGCAGGGCTGAGGCACAGCCTCACCGCAGGCTCAGCCGTTTTCGGGGCAGGGCCGGTAGCCCGGGGCAGAGTCAGCAGCTCGGGGCAGGGCCGGCAGTTCGTGGGCAGAGTCAGCGGTCCAGCGAGATCCCCGAGAACAGGCGCAGGGCCTGCGGATGCCCCTCGGCCCGCACCTTCGCGCAGGCCCCCCTGCCGAAACCGTGCAGGACCAGCTCGGCGGGCTCACCCGAGAGCACCACCCCGGCCAGGACGTTCGGCGGCGGACCCACGGCCCCCGAGGTGCGCATTCCCCCGGTCACGGCCACCGTGCTCCTGCCGTCGGGCAGAAGCAGCCGAACCGGCACGGGACTGTGCCGGTAGAGCATCCGCCCGCTGCGACGCAGGAGCCGCCACAGCAGTTCCTGCTCCTGCGCGGGGCGCGGTCGGGGCTCCCACCCCGCGCCGGCCCGGCGCACGTCCTCGGTGTGCACGAAGAACTCCGCGACGTTCATCCACGGGCCCACGGCCGGCAGACGCATGGGACTCAACCTGCCCGGCCCGGCCGCTACCTGCTCGACCAACTCCTCGAACGGCCTGTCCGCGTACCGGGACCTCGCCCGTTCGGCGCTCCCCGACATCCAGGACACGACCAACCCGACCGAACCCAGAGGACTGCGCTCCCTGGCCACGACGTGGGCCGCCAGATCGTGGGCCGTCCAGCCCTCGCAGAGGGTCGCGGCCCCGGGGCCGGCCCGCAGCAGGGCATCCGCGAGTTCCCGGCGCTCGCGGGCCACGAACCCACCGGCCGAGAGTTGGGTGCTCCCCGATCCCCTCATGCAGCGATCGTGGCACCTCCGGGCACAAACCGCCTCCCGGGAAGGTTGTACTCCCTCGGAAGGGCCTGCCCCGCCGGTTCCACCGGCCCTGGATCCAGCCCGCCACCTGCGAAACAATGGAGGTCGATCGGATGCCGAGGCCCGGCCCCGGTACGTCAGCCCGCCCGGAACCCGACCGGGGAACCCGCGTCGACGGCCCGGAGCCCGACCGGCCCGAGAAGGCAGGGCGGCCCGGGAACGCGGAGAGTGTCCTGAGGCGCTCCCTGCGGGTGATCGCGCGGGGGATCCGGGCCGAACCGGGCATTTTCTCCCTCGCCGTCCTCGGCAGCCTCCTCTACGGCGCGGGGACCGTGGCCTCCGGCTGGGTCCTGGGGGTCCTCACGGACTCCGTCCTCGTACCGGCGTTCACCGAGGGACACGTCACGGGAGCACAGCTCGCCGCAACCGTGGGGTCCCTGAGCCTCGTCGCCGTCCTGACCTCCGTGGGGGTCGCGCTGCGCCGGGCCGCCGCGGGCGCCGTCAGCTTCCGGCTGCAGGCCACCTACCGCCGGACGGTCGCCCACCGGTACCTCCGGCTGCCCCCGGCCTGGCACCGCCACCACTCCACCGGCGAACTCCTGTCCCGGGCGAACGCCGACGTCGAAGCCACCTGGTTCGTGTTCGCACCCCTGCCCATGTCCCTGGGCGTGTTCTTCATGCTCGTCCTGGCCTGCATCGCGATGGTCCTGGCCGACCCGGTCCTCGCGGCCGTCGGCATGCTCATGCTGCCCGGCCTCACCGTCGTGAACGCCGTGTACCAGCGACGCATGTCCGGCCTGGTCATGGCCGCACAACACGAACGGGCCGAGGTCTCCGCCGCGGCCCACGAGAGCTTCGAGGGAGCCCTCGTCGTGAAGACCCTCGGCCGCGAGGAGGCCCAGACCCGCGGCTTCGCCACGGTCTCCGAACGCCTGCGGGACGCCAACATCGCCGTCGGCCGGGTCCGCGGACTGTTCGATCCCCTCCTGGAGGCCCTGCCCGTGCTGGGGACCCTCGCGGTGCTCGGCGCGGGCGCCGTCCGGGTCTCGTCCGGCCACGCCGACACGGGCGACGTCGTCCAGACGGCCTACCTGCTGTCGGTCGTGTCGCTGCCCGTGCGGTCCATCGGGTGGGTGCTGGGGGAGATCCCGCGCAGCGTCGTCGGCTGGGAGAGGATCTCCGTCGTGCTCGACGCCGAGGCCCGGCTGGACCACGGCCGGGCCCGTCTCACGGGCGACGGCCCCGCCTCGGTCGAACTGCGCGGGGTCGGCCACCGCTACGGCGACCCCGCCGACCGCCCGACCCCCGTGCTCCACGGGATCGACCTGTACCTGCCGCCCGGCCGGACCGTCGCCCTCGTCGGCCCGACGGGCTCGGGCAAATCCACCTTGGTCGACCTGCTCGCCCGCCTGGAGGACCCCACGGAGGGCACGATCCTGCTCGACGGGATCGACCTGCGCACCCTGGCCCCCGGCCAGTCGGCCCGCGCCGTGGCCCTGGCGGCCCAGGAGGCCTTCGTCTTCGACGACACCGTCCGCGAGAACGTCGCCCTGGGCGAACCAGTGTCGGACCCGGACATTTGGCGGGCCCTGCGCCTGGCCGGGGCCGAAGAGTTCGTCCGGGAACTCCCCGACGGACTGGACGCCCCCCTCGGCGAGCGCGGCAACACCCTGTCCGGCGGGCAGCGCCAACGCCTGGCCCTCGCCCGGGCCCTGGCCCGCCGCCCCCGACTGCTCGTGCTGGACGAGGCGACCTCCGCGGTCGACCCCCGGGTCGAGGCCCGGATCCTCGAGAACCTCCGCGGCGCGGCCGCCGAGTGCACCCTGCTGGTCGTGGCCTCCCGGACCGCCACCATCGCCCTGGCCGACGACGTTGTCTTCCTGCAGGACGGCCGCGTCACGGCCCGCGGCCCCCACCGCGAACTCCTGGAGACCTGCGCCCCCTACCGGGACCTGGTCACGGCCTACGAACGCGACGCGGAACGCCGCCGGGCCGCCGAGACCGCCGAGGACCCCGAGGACCCCGAGACCGCCGAGGACGCCGGCCCGCCCGAAGCACCCGACCAGCCCGAAGCACCCGAACCGCCCGCGCCCCGGACCGGGACCCGGACCGGGACCCGCAGGCCCGAGGAGCGCCCGTGACCGCCCCGACCGACCTGCGGACCCCGCCGCGCGAGGACCCCACCGGCCCCGGATCCCGCATCGCGACAGCCTCCACGGACAGCACGTGGCGCACCCTGCGCCGCGGCCTGCGGATCTCCCCGGAGTTCCTGCGCGGACTGTGGCTGACCCTCGCCCTGTCCCTGGTGTCGACACTCGGCCAGGTGGTGCTGCCCCTCGCCGTCCAACAGACCGTCGACCACGGCCTGCACTCGCCGCAGGGGGTCCGGGTCGGGTTCGTCCTCGCAATGATCACCGTGGCGCTGCTCGGGGTCGCCATGACGACCGCCACGGCCTACTGGGCGAACCTGCGGGTGTTCCGGGCCGCCGAGAAAGGGCTGTGCACCCTGCGGGTCGCGGTCTTCCGGCACGTGCACGACCTGTCGATGTCCAGTCAGGACAGTGAACGGCGCGGCGCGCTCGTGGCCCGGGTGACGACCGACGTCGACACCGTCTCGGTGTTCGTGCAGCGCGGGGGCCTGCTCCTGCTGTCGTCGGCCGGGCAGCTCCTGGTGGCCACGGCGCTCATGGCAGTGTGGTCCTGGCAGCTGACCGTGCTGGTGTGGGTCCTGTTCCTGCCGTTCGTGTGGTTGATGGTCCGGATGCAGGGGCTGGTGGGCGCAGCGTACGGAACGGTCCGGGAACGGATCGGGCACGTCCTGGCCGCCATCTCCGAGACGGTCCTCGAGATCGGAAGAGCGTC
>JAUPKJ010000423.1 GCA_030837505.1 Actinomycetota bacterium | reverse complement strand
TTGACCGGGTCGATGCACAGTTCGTAGTCGCCGTGGTCGAAGCACACGGCGGTGAAGATCGCCCCGGCGTCGTCGACGCGCACCAGCCGGGTCTGCTCGGCGCGTTTCTCCGCCCATCCGCTACGGGGCGTTGTCCAGCGCCGCGAACCGCACGGTGGTGTCGATGGAGAACGCCCGGCGGGCCAGCTTGGCCAGCAGGAACGCCGAGGTCTGCACGATGCTGGTGCCCAGGTGGGGGGCGCCGTTGATCTGGGTGCCGACGACGAAAACGATCCGCTGCGGCCGCAGCGCGTTGACCTTGGGACGGATCATGTCGACCGAGCGCAGCAACGCGTTCGCGAGGACGCTGTTGGGCGACAGTGGCCGGGGCGGGGTCTCCGGGGGCATGGTCTACTCTTCGATGCTCGGGCGGGCCAGCCGCAGGTTGGCGCAGATGAAGTCCAACCGGGATTCCGCGTCGTCGGCGGGAACGAACACCGGGGCGTACCCGGCGTCGTAGTAGCCCTGCACGATCAGCTCGTGGACGCGGCGGATCTCGCGTTCCTTGGCCCACACCACGTCCTGCTCGTCCTCGAACCGGTCCAGGGGGTCCAGGACCAGGATCGTGTCGTAGCGGTAGGTGCGGTTGGCCTCCTCCAGCTCCGGGTAGGGCTCCAGGCCGAAGAACCGGTCCCAGCCGTAACCGTCGGGGATGCCCCGGTTGTAGAAGCGCACCCCGGCGGTGTGCGCGGTGTACTCGGCGACGAACGCGGCCAGGACCTCCCGGGAGTATTCGCGGCGGTCGCCGACCTGCAGGTGCCGACCGAGCCGGGCACGGTGGGCCCTGTAGATGTTGCGGGCGGCCTCGTCGGCCGAGCAGGGCAGCCCCGCCTTGACGACCGCTTCGATCACGGCCTCCTTGCCCGCCGACGGTCCGCCGGTGATGACGTACCGGCGGACCGGCCCACAGGTCACCTCGGTGATGCTCACGCTGCGGCTCCTGACTGATCGGTGTGTTCGGTGGTCCGGGGGGCCACGAACGCGGCCACCCAGCGGGTGTGGACCGCCCGGCCCTGGGGATGGGCGGTCAACCGACGGAGGAAGGTGCGCACGTCGCCGACGTCGGGGCCGTGTTGGCACACCACGTCGACCTCGCCGGTGGGCAAGGCCGGCGCCCAGCCGGCCAGGGCGACCAGGACGTCGGGGGCGACCTGGCCGTGCAGCAGCAGCTCCCCGTACGCGCGCCGGTAGTCGGCGACCGCCCCGTGCAGTCGCCCTGTGGCCCACAGCGCCCGCTCCGCCGCCGTGCGCAGGTCGGCCCCGTGCGGGTCCATGCTCGCCAGGCGTTGGCAGGCCAGCAGCTCGGCGCGCAGCGCGTACACGTGCGCCCACAACCGCGACAGGTGCTCGGCGTGTTCGGCGACCTCCCAGGCGAACACCTCCGCGGGCAGCACCGCCGGCCCGTCGGCCGGCAGCAGCGCCGGGGCGCTGACGGCCACCGCCAACAGCCGATCGCTGTCGGCGGCCAGGGCCTGGGCGAGCTGGGCGAGGATCCGCGGTTCCAGGTGTTTGCGGAAGTGGTGGGCCTCCCGGGCGCACGCCGCGGCGGCGGCCTCCCGCCGCACCGTCAATGTCGTGCCCGCCAGGTCGGCCGGCATCCCGAACAGGGTCCGGGCGGCTTCGGCCAGGCGCTGGTCGGCGAAGCGGGCCAACAACGAGCGCAGCAGCGTGTCGAACGCCGTCACCCGGCTGGCCCGCTCGGTGGTGGTGGCCCGTGCGGTGACCCCGGGCAGGGTCAGCAGCGGCTCGGCGATGACGGCACCGTCGGCGGGCAGGCCCCTGCGCAACAGGGGACGCAGATCCTCGGCGGTGAGGGCGGGGAGGGCGGTCATGGCGCCAGTCAACCACGGATACCCAGAAAATACCCACACGATGCGGCGGGGTGGTCCTCGGCGAGACGCCTGGCGATCTATCGTGGCGGGCCTGGACTCGCCCACGGCGTGGCGGATCGATGTCCACAGCACGGTGCTGCGCGTCGACTTCGCGAAGGTCTACCAGGGCCTGGCGAACATCGCCGGCGTGTCCTCGGACCTGTTCCGCCTACGCTCTCGCCGGCCTCGTGGCGGCCGCCGACAGTGATGTCGGCGTAGTCGGGGCGGTCGAAGACGTCCCGGTCGGCGTGGCATGTCCCTCGGGGAGCGGCCCGTGGCCCTCACCGGCCCCGGTGACGGTCCTTGGCCTTGCGCACCGCCACCTCCCGACGCCGCGCGGCCCGGCGCTCGCGCTCGGCCCGCCCCACCCGCCGGCCCTCGGTCCGGCCCTCCTCCCGAGCCACCTGCAGGGCCCGTTGGGCCGCCGTGGACGTCCCCGGCACCCGGGCCTGCCGCGCCGCCAGCCTCGCGGCCCGCTTCGGACTGACCCCGGCCCCCGCCCCGGACGCCCCGGACCCCGCCCGGTCCGACGACGCCACGGGCGTGGACCGCGCCGCGGCCCACCCCAAAGCCTCGAACCCCCGCCCCACCGCGAAGGCGGACAACTGCGGCCCGGTCGGCTCCGCCCCGAACACGTGACGAGCCGCCCGCACCCCCGGCGGGCCGTGGACCTCCAACACCCCCACCCAGAACGGCTCCTCGAAGAAAACCGTGAAAGTTGCACTCGTTCCCATGTCGTCCTCCCGGCGCGCGTCAACGGCCCGGCTGCGACTGGTTTCCGTACGAAACGGACAACGAGCCGTGAACCCCGACACCGACCACCGGCCCCCGAACACCGTCCGCGACACCGAACACCGCGTCCGCGGGACCGAAACCGACCGGGGAACACGACCGCCCGGACTACCGGCCGGACCGTGAGATTCGCACACCCGAACCCCCAGGATAAAGGACGGCGACACCGGGCCCCCCGACTCACGACCCTGACGTCTTTCACACCCCCGCCCCCCAGCCGCACAGGTCAGACACCCCCCCACCACCGCCACGAACCAGACAGGCTGTCCCGGCCCGCACCGGCCTTGCTAGCTTCCGCAGCGATCCGACCCGCACGGCCACCGCTCCCCTCGCGACGGCAACGGCGCCGCCGCGAGGTCTCGCACCGCCCCCACCGGCCCCCCACCGGCCCCCCACCGGGCACCACGAACCGGCGAGACCGGCGAGAACCGAAAACAGCGACGCGGTGCACCGCAAGTTCACCGGGCGGCGACGCCGCCGCCGGAAGGAACCCCCATGGACATCCTCCGCACCCCCCGGACCGTCCGCCGACGGTCCGCCGCCCTCGCGCTCGCCGGCTTCGCGGTCGGCGCGATGCTGCTGGGGCCCCGGCCGGAGGCCGGAGCCCTGACGATCGAGGACCCCGCCCGACCGGTCATCGCCAACGCCACCCACTTCGACGCCCTGGGCAGCCCCTACGGGGGGTGCGGCCTGCCCCAGGACGTGCTGGAGACCCAGCACTTCGTGGCCCTGAACGTCTACGACACCCCCGGCGACTACACCATGTACACCAGGCCCCTGACCGGCGCGAACGCCTCCAAACGGGGGATGTGGAACAACGGCCTGAACTGCGGGCGCTGGGTCCAGGTCACCATCGACGACTTCTGCACCGGCACCAACGACGGCGCGGCCGGCCAGAAATTCTGCCGCAACGGCTCGTGGGTGGCCGACAAGTACAACGGCGCGACCCTGAACATGCTCGTGGCCGACAGCTGCGGGGACTCCAACGCCTGGTGCCGCGACGACCCCTACCACCTGGACCTGCGCACCGGGTCGGTCAACGAGTTCCTCCAGAACGGCAAACCCGTGGGGGACCTGCGCCCGGACCACTTCAACAACCGGCACATCTCCTGGAAGTACATCCCGGCCCCCGGCTACAGCGGCGACATCCAGATCGGGTTCCTGCAGGGCGCCCAGACCTGGTGGGCCGCCATCGCAGTGTCCCACCTGCGCGAAGGGATGCACGAGATCGAGTACTTCGACGGGACCTCCTGGCACTCCGGGGAGATGAACGGCGACATGGGCCAGTCCCGGATCATCAAACCCCTGGCCTCCGGCGGCAAGGACTTCCGCATCCGCGTGCGCGACATCCACGACGACCTGCTCAACAACGGCCGCGTGTACGACTTCTCCCTGCCGTCCTCGTGCGCCAACCAGTGCTCGGCCGCCTACACCAAGGTCCCCTACACCACCACCGGCGGCACCGACCCCACCGACGACCCGACCGAGGAACCCACGGACGATCCCACGGACGACCCGACCGAGGAACCCACGGACGAGCCGACCACGGACCCCACCGACAAGCAGTGCACCGCCACCCACGTCCTGGACAACTCCTGGCAGGGCGGCTTCCAGGCCACCGTCACCGTGAAGAACACCAGCAAGACCACCTTCACCGGCTGGAAGGTCACCATGACCAACCCCACCGGACAACAGATCAGCCAGGTCTGGAACGCCAAGGCCAACACCACCGGAGCGGTCACCACCGTGACCAACGACGCCCACAACACCTACCTGTCCCCGGGAGCCACCACGACCTTCGGCTACCTCGGCTCGACCTCGGGAACAGCCACGCCCCCCACCCTCACCTGCACCGGGAACTGACAGCCACCCCGAGGGCGCGCTCCCGCGGCCTCCCGCTCGCCGCCGTCGAGTCCGCGCCCGCCCGGGACCGACCTCCCGGGCGGAACCGACGCCCCGCAGAACACGTTCTGCGGGGCGTCGGACTGCCCACCCCCGAGGAAACCGGGCACCACCGACCACCGGCCGGCGGCCCGTGGCAAGGTGGAACGGAACCACTGCAACGAACCAGCCCCGCCCGACGTCACCGAAACGGCACGACGTCACCGACACGGCACGACAGGACCACGATGGGGGACGACATGACCTTCCCACGCCACCGGACCGGCCACCCCCTGCCCGGCCACCGCCCACGGCTGCAACGCCCCCTGGGCCTGCTGGCCCTGACCACCCTCGCCCTGGCCGCCACCGGGACCGGCAACGCCGACGGCACCGCCCAGAGCGACCCCACCCGCGCAGCCTCCCTGCTCACAGCCCTGCCCGTGCCCACCGTCACGCCCGACCAGATCCGCCGCCGCGCCGCCTCCTGGCAAACCACCTGGCACAACGGCCCCGTGCCCTACCTCAGCAGCGTCAACCCCACCGACTGGTTCCAGGGCTACCGCCGGGACTGCTCCGGCTACGTCTCCATGGTCCTGGGACTGCCCGGCCCCGGCCTGACCACCGGCCAACTCGCCGGCGACGACATCACCGTCCCCCTGGCCAAGGACGACCTGCGCCTCGGCGACCTCATGATCAACCCCGGGATCGGCGCCGACGGCCACGTCGTGATCTTCGACCACTGGACCGACGAAACCCGCCGACACTACGTCGGCCACGACCTCAGCGGCTCACACGGCACCCGCACCAGAGTCCTGCCCTACCCCTACACCGACGGCTACCCCATGACCCCCCACCGCTACCGCGGCACCCAACCCACCACCCGCCCCAACCCCACCACCCACCTCACCCTCACGACCCCCACCACCCTGCAACACACCACCACCCGCCCCACCACCCCGAACCGGGCCCCGACCGGAAAAACCTGGCACGACCTCCCCACTCCCCCCGCCACCCCCACGACCGCCCTGGCCTCCGCCACCTCCGGCACCACCACCCACCTCCTGGCGCTCGCCGCCGGACGACTGTGGCACGTCCGGTCCACCGGCACCCCCAGTACCTGGGGACGATGGGCCCCGGTGGACGACCAGGCCGGGGAACTGCCCGGCACCAGCGCCCTGGCCGTCGCCGTCCTGGACGGCGACGTGCACCTGATGGCGGTCCACGAAGGACGACTGTCGCGCACGGTCCACCGTGCGGGAGGCTCCTGGGAACCCTGGCAGGACCTGCAGACCACCAACATCCCCGACGTCCCGGCGACCGTGACCGCCGTGGCCCTCACGGTCCTGGACCGGGAACTGCACGTCACCGCCGTCCGGGACGGCGCCCTGACCCACACCCGACGCACGACCGAAGGAATCTGGCAACCCTGGGAGGACCTGCCGGCGCCGGCCTCCCCCACCGGGACAGCAGCGTTCACCGCCGTGGCCTCCACCTCCCACCACGGACAACTCCACCTGGTCGCCGTCCGTTCGGGCACCGTGTACGCCCTGCAGCGGGACAACGCGACACTGTGGACCACGGCAACCCCCCTGCACCCCGCCGGAGCCCCCACCGGCGTGACGGACCTCGCCACAGCCTCGACGGACGGACACCTCGACGTGATCGCCGCCGGACAGGACGGCCCCGTAGCCCTGACCCGCGACACCGACGGCCCCTGGAGCCCCTGGTCGGCCCTCCCCGGCCGCCAGGAAGAAGGCCGGGTGGCACTGGCCCTCAGCGCCGGCTGAAGGAGGACCGGCGACCCCAGCCGCCGATCCTCCCCCGGCCCGGTCCGAACGCGCCGACCGTCCCGGTGTCCTCAGGCCGAGTCCCGGATCACCAACTCCGTGGAGAGCACCACATGCCGGGTCGGATCCTCCGGAGGACAGTTGGTGTCACGCAACAACTCCCCCACCAGGGTCGCCCCCATCTCCTCCACCGGCTGACGGACCGTGGTGAGCATCGGCAACGACCGACGGGCGACCTCGGCGTCGTCGAACCCGACCACCGCCACGTCGTCAGGCACCTTCCGACCGCTGCGCAACAGCGCCCGCAGAGCACCGATCGCCATGAGATCCGAAGCCGCGAAGACCGCGTCCAGACGAGGACGACGATCCAACAACCGCAGCATCGCATGCTCACCGGAAGCCACCGTGAAGTTCCCGTAAGCCACGAGAGCCTCCTCGCACGCCCCGTTCTGGGACACCGTGTTCCGGTACCCGGCCAACCGATCGGCCCCCACCGACATGTCGGGGGGACCGGCGATCGTCGCGATGCTCCGCCTGCCCGAACGCATCAAGTGCCTCACAGCATTCTGGGCCCCCATCTGGTTGTCGGCATCCACATAGGGAAGCTCCTGGTCACCGGGCGGACGCCCCAGAGAGACCGCCGGCACTCCCGCCGCCCGCAGCATCCCCACCGGAGTGTTGTCGTGCATCCCCACCAGCAGCACGCCGTCCACGTGCCCACCGCACAGATAGCGCTCGAGCACGACCCGCGGCGCTCGCCGCGGAACCGTGATCACGACCAACTGCCTGCCGGCCTCGATCAGACGCTGCTCGGCCCCCACCAGCATCCTCGTGTAGAAGGAGTCGGACTGGTACTTGCCCTGCTCCTCGAAGATCACCACTGCCACTGCGCCGGTGCACCGGGCGGTCGCGTGCTGCGCCCGGTTGCGTACATAACCCAGCTGCCGAACGGCCTCCTCGACCCTCGACAGGGCCTGTGGACTTACTCGGGCCGAGCGGTTCAGCACCCTGGATGCCGTCGCCAGCGAAACGCCTGCCAGCTGCGCGACGTCAGCCAGAGTCGGACGCTCTGCGGTACCGGCACACGTGCCACGACTCTGGACCGTTTCCATCGGTCTCTCCTCGTATCGGATCACAGTCTGTGCGCGCCGTGCGCTCCGCGAACCGATCGGGCCGGACCGGTCCTCGGACGGTGATCCCGGCGCCACACACAAAATGCGACGTCGGCGTCACCAATTGTGAAAATTGTGTAAAACTCAGGTGGAGCGTCTGACACCCGAGGGGGTGTGTCAAGAGGTGAACACTCACGGAACGTCCAAGAGGTCACTCCCGCGGGCACTCCCCGGGTCCTGAAGACAGACACACCGAGTCAGCGCGACCGCCCGCGACGACAGTTATGGACCCCTGTCGTCACTCTCGGCAACATGCGCTCGGGCGGGAACCCGCCGGGGTACTTCCCGGGGTCACCGCCGCCCGCAGCCCGACCCGCCCACCTGCCACCGCATCGCGCGGGTCGGGGCGTCGTCCAGTTCCCACAACAGCCGGTCCGGCTTGCCCTGCCCCGCCGTCATCGGCTGCCAACTCACCGTCAGGTCCTGCGCCACGAACACGAACCCCGACGGGTCGCGCGGGGTCCCCACGGCGTTCACTCTCAAGGACACCTGACGCGCCTGGCCGTCCTTGGTGCGGAAGATCCACTCCTGGCTGTTGGGCAGTCCCGACCGGCTCACCTCCAGCAGGGGATCCTGCTGCGGATCCAGCCCCAGCTCGCGAGCTGCCCCGAGGATCTGCTCCGGATCGCTCAGGACCGCAGCGGGCTGCCCCAGGAGCTCGGCCCCCCGGTACCCCAGCAACCGCTCCGTCGCCCGGTTCACCGCCGTGACCCGCCCCTGCGCGTCCGCCAGGACGATCGCCCGGTCCGTCACGGCCCGCAGCACCGCCGACACCGCTTCGCGGCTCTCGCGCAGCTCGCACTCCAACTCCCAGGCCAGCCCCGCGGCCGCCCGCCGTTCGCTCAGATCCCGCACCGTGGCCAGCACCAGCAGCTCCCGCCCGCCCCGCACGACCGCCAACCGCACCCGCACAGGGAACTGCGTCCCCTGAACGTCGAGGCCCCCCAGCTCGATCCCCGGGCCCCGGCGGGCGCCGTCCTGTTCCACCTGGCTGCACAACTGACGCACGGCCTGCGCCATCCTGGGCACCAACAAGTCCGCCGTGACCCCCACCACCTGGTCCGAGGCGTACCCGAAGAGGTGCTCGGCCGCCGGGTTGACCAGCACGATCCTCCCCCAGGTGTCGATCACCACCACCGAGTCCTCCACCGAGTCCAGGACTCGCAGCACCACCTCGCCCCGAGCCCGCCGCAGGACTTCCCGTCCGCTCGCCCGCCGGAAACGGACCGGGCCCCGCCACGGGCCCGCGGAGTTCCTCCACCGCCGCGACCAGGCCACCCCCGCCTGCCGCAGCCCGAACCACCCCCGTGTCCCCTCCTGCCCCGGCAGCCCGATCCCGCGCATCCGCCCAGAAGCGGGTTCGTTCACCAGTTCCGTCATGTCACCCGTCCGCTCGTGCCTGAGGGCGCCACCGAACGCACACCGCGAGGGGAACCGGCGCCATGGACCGCCGGCCGTGACCTGCCGCGGATCCGAGGGAAGGACCCGGGCGCGAACGAACACACGCCCACCACGGCATCGACCGGTTCGGTTCGACACCAGAACACTACTACATGTATTCAGATGATTACTCCCCGTGAACTTTCCGGAGTTCCAAACACCCCACACCACCCCACATCACCCACGCCACACCCCCCCGCGCCCCAAAACACAACACCCCCACCCCCACCCCCGACGGCCCTCGGAGGCACACAACCCCACCAAAGCCCCGCCACGCGCCCCAAAAACCACCCCCCCACCCCACTGACCACCAACCCTCAACAACCCCTCAGGAAGCCCCCTACCCCCTCCAAGGGCACACTCCACCCCACCGCACCCCCACCACCCCACCGGGAGAACACCCGGGACACCCGAACAACCAACCAAACCCCACCACCGAAAACCCGACAAAAGGAACCTAAACAGTCATACACCACCCCACCCCCAGAACAAAACACGAAAACCCAACACACCACCACCACACCGCACCACGAAGCACCACCCGACCCCCCACCCACCAACCCACACCCCTCACCGAAAACCCACCCCCCAAAGCTCCTACAACCAACAACCCGGAACACCCCCAACCCCCCAGCCCACAGCCTCACCAACACGACAAAACCC
>JAUPKJ010000422.1 GCA_030837505.1 Actinomycetota bacterium | reverse complement strand
TGAGTCTGGAACGGGTCGTGCTGGCCGGGTTGTCGTCAGCCGGTGGGGCCCGGGAGGCCGAGGTCTCCCTGCGGGAGCTGGCCGCCCTGGCCCAGACCGCCGGTTCCCTGGTCCTCGACGGGGTTCTGCAGCGGCGCGACAATCCCGACCCCGGCACGTGGCTCGGCGCCGGCAAGGCCGAGGAGCTGCGGGCCCTGGTCGACCAGTCCGAGGCCGACACCGTCGTGTGTGACGGCGAGCTCTCCCCCTCGCAGCGCCGCGGCCTGGAGGACGTCGTCAAGGTCAAGGTGATCGACAGAACAGCCCTGATCCTGGACATCTTCGCTCAGCACGCGCAGTCCAAGGAGGGCAAGGCCCAGGTAGAGCTCGCGCAGTACGAGTACCTCCTGCCGCGCCTGCGCGGCTGGGGCGAGTCCATGTCCCGGCAGGCCGGTGGGCGGGTCGCCGGGGGCGCCGGGATCGGGTCCCGCGGGCCCGGCGAGACCAAGATCGAACTGGACCGGCGCCGGATCCGGCAGAAGATGGCCAAGCTCCGCCGCGAGATCGCGGCCATGCGCACGGCCCGTGAGACCAAGCGCGGCTCCCGGCGGCGCAACCGCGTCCCCTCCGTCGCGATCGTCGGCTACACGAACGCCGGCAAGTCCAGCCTGCTCAACCGCATCACGGGCGCGGGGGTGCTGGTGGAGAACGCTCTCTTCGCGACCCTCGATCCCACGGTGCGTCGCGCCGTCACCCCCGACGGCCGGGAGTACACCCTCACCGACACGGTGGGTTTCGTCCGTCATCTTCCGCATCAGCTCGTGGAGGCGTTCCGCTCGACCCTGGAGGAGGTGGCCGACTCCGATCTCGTCCTGCACGTCGTCGACGGCAGCCACCCCGATCCGGGCGGGCAACTGGTCGCGGTGCGTGAGGTGCTGGCAGACATCGGCGCGTGTGCGGTGCGGGAACTGGTCATCGTGAACAAGTGCGACGCCGCCGCTCCCGACACCCTCGCCGAGTTGTTGCGGCGCGAGAAGGGCGGCCTGGCCGTGTCCGCGCGGACCGGGGAAGGACTGGACAACCTGCTGGGGGCGATCTGCGACCTCCTGCCGAGGCCTGCCACCGAGCTCGACGTGGTCGTCCCCTACGACCGGGGCGATCTGGTGCACCGCGTCCACGAGGACGGCGAGGTGCTCAACGAGGAGCACACCGGCGAGGGCACCAGCATGCACGTGCGGGTTCACGCCGACCTGGCCGGAGAACTGGCCCCCTTCACCGTGGGCAGTCCCACCCGGCCCGCCCAGCACCCTGCCGTGCCCGCGACCTGACCGGAAGGTCCTGCCACGGCCCTGTCAGGGCATCCCCGGCAGACCCGGGAGGAACCCCTCGGGGGCCGTGGCAGCCAGGGCACGTTCGGCCCTTCGGCCGGGATCGGCCCGGACGGTCCCGTCCGGGCCGATGACTCGGCTGCCCCAGACGGTCCACGTGTCCCCCCGGGGAGAACACAGGACCAGGCCCCGGTACCCCAGCAGAGGCGGGCGCTGTTCCTGCGCTGTGTCGACGGGGGGACCTTCGCACAGCGCGACCAGCCGTTCGACCTGCGCCGGGCAGACCGGCCAGCTCGGATCGGGGCGCCCCGAGAAGATCAGGGCCCTCGCCGTCCATCCGTCGATCGTTCCGCCCTCCTTCAGGCGAGTTTGATGTGTCCCTGTATCGCCACCATGAAGGTGGTGAACTCCGTGTACATACCGCGGTCCGCGGTCCGGGGGTCCCTGATGAACGCACCGGAGTTGTCGAGCACGGTCGCGGGGGTGCCACCGGGTTTGTGGGACCAACGGCTGTTGCGGCCCTTGCGGTACCAGTGGAAGTCCCATCCCGGAGCGATCACCAGTGCCACCAGGTGTCCGATGGCCGGACAGACACCGTCCGCGTCGGGGGTGTCGACCAACTCGTCGCGGATCGCCGCCTCCCGCACCGCCGTCCCGGTGATCTCGGTGTACATGGCACCTGCGCCCAGGCCGGGCTGGGCGAAGGTGTCCGTCCGGTAGTTCGACCCGTAGTTGTAGCAATTGTTGTCCGGGCACCGGGCGGGATCGTTCCACCACGCGAGATCGGAAGGGGGAGCACCCTGACAGATCGGCCGGAGCCAGAGGTCCAGGGGCGGGACAATCCTCCTCAGATTCTCGCGAGTCCGTTCGAAATCGGCCACGAGCCGTGGCAGGGTCTCGAAGAATTGCGCATCCACACCTTGCGCGGCGGCGAAGGGGCCGTCCGCGGTCAGCAGAGCCTCGGTCAGCCCGGAGTCGGCGGCCCGTCGGGCGAGGTTCCGGCCGACGAGGTCCTTGCCGACGACGCGGAAGGTCCTGGGCAGACCCAGGCGGCCGAGTTGTTCGACCCCGTTTCCCGTCCCCTCCACCACCACTCCCCGGTAGCCGAGGGGTTCGAAGTCGGGCAGACCGACATCCTCCTCCGCGCGGCCCTCGGGTGCGAGCCCGGCCAGTACTTCCGTGGCCCTGCGGCCGGTCACTTCCACGGTCGGGTTGGGGCGTCCGCTGAAAACGTCCATGGTGAGCCGAATTCCCATGGTTCCTCTCCTTGTTCTCCCGTGTTCTCGAACAGGAATTTTTTGGGCCGGGACCATTCTTTGGCTTTCCCGGACCGATTAGTTTCTTCGTACAGGGACAAAGAAGAGGTTGTGGGCTCACTGATACGGGCCGGCCCTGTTTTTCTTTCCATACCCCTTCGGGTTAGGGAATGTCCGACGCCGCGCAAAATCAATTGATCCCGGATGTCTCGGATCATACGAAAAATGTGTTTCTTAAGATTCGGCGTCCCCACCGAAAGAGGTCGCAGACAGAAGGGAGCAGAGGTCGCAGCCAGAGGGAACAGGGGTACGGAACAGGAGAGCGACGGGACGACGCACTACCCTCGGCAGGGT
>JAUPKJ010000066.1 GCA_030837505.1 Actinomycetota bacterium | reverse complement strand
CAGGGCGACCTTCAGGGCGCGGCCCGGGCGCAGGTCCAGCAGGTTCAGCAGGTTCGCCGTGCCGGCGATCAGAGCCCCGCCGAGCACGACGTCGCAGGTTCTGCGGGCGCGCCGCACCGCACGGCCCCCCTGGCCCCCGGAGGGCTCCGTGAGGAGCGCAGCGGCCGTGACCCCCACGGCCCCGATGCCGAGGACCTTCAGCCCGCCCGTGGTCAACCGGCCCCGGGCCAGCTCCCGCAGGTGCCCGCGCAGCCCTTTGGCCGACCCTTGCTCCACGAGGTCGTCCACGGCCCCGAAACAGCCGGCGCCGGCGGCGGCCACGGCGCCCGCCGCCCGGTGCCGGGGCGGGACCCCGGAGGCCGTGGCAGCGGCGAACGCTGCCGCCCCCGCGACGGCCGGCCCCTCAAGCAGGCTGACGCGCTCACCGCGGTGGTTGGTCCGGTCCCAGCGCTCCGCGCCCCCGGGAGGGGCCGACCGCAACAGATCCCAGCTCTTCGTGGCCGTGGAGGCACCCGTCCCCGCGGTCAGGCACGTTCGGAACGCACAGGCCACGGACTTCCTCAACGCACCGCTCCTGGACGCACCGCTCCTGGACGCACTGCCCCTGGCTTGCCTGTCTCGGCCCATCAGGTGTCCTCCTCCGTCAGAGGTGGCAGCGGCCTGCGGGCTCCTTCGCCGAACCCGTAGCTGCCCGCCGCACCGGTCACTTGCTCGCGCAGGGCCAGGACGGCGCCGAGCGTGCCCATGGGGGAACCGCCCGTGTCCACGGTCGAAAGGTCCTGGGTGTCCGTGGCGGCCCTCACGGTGGCCACCAGTCCTTCCTCGGTGGCCGACGAGGCCGGACCGAGAACGACCGTGCCGGTGCAGGCCTTGTCCAGGCTGCGGGCCACGGTCACCCAGTCCTCGACCCCCCGCACGGGCGTGGGGGCCGGACCGCCCTGCCCCGGCTGCGGTACCGGCGGCGCCACCAGCACAGCCGTCGTGGACCGACCGGAGATCCGCCCCTTGACCAGACCGGCCTCGACGAACTCCGACAGCAGGGTCGTGGCCGGGCGGTCGACCTTCTGGCTGTCGGCGAAGTTCTCGGCGACGACGGCGCGCCCGAGCAGCGCGGCCAGGTGCCCCGCAGAGGTGTCCGCCAGGGGGTCGGTGCCGGGGACGATCCGATCGAGCACCTCGGCCAGGGCCTCGCGGCGCTCGGTCCCCTCGGTGTCGGTCCATCGGGAAGTCAGCTCGAGTTTGCCGGTCACGGTCGCTCCGGCTTTCTTCAGAGCGCCCCCGAGGGACTCGACCGTCCCCGAGTCCGCCTCCGGCAGGCTGATCAGCACCACGGACCGGCCGCTGAGCGTGCCGGGCACGAGGGCTGGGATCAGCGCAGAGGTGAACTCGTCACGGTGGGACAGACCGGCCTGGGCGGTGTTCAGCTCCTGGCGCAGTTCGTCCTTCTGGGTCCTCAGGGAGCTGACCTGGTCGGCCAGGGTGTCCCCGATGGACTCCTTGAGCGGTCCCGCGCCCAGCACGATGCCCACTGCGAGGGCGAGGAACACCGACACCAGTGACACCAGGTGATACCTGAAATCGATCATGTAACCATCTCGTCATCCCCGGCCGGGGTGCCATCCGGCCCCCAGCGCCTCGGGCCTGGACTCCACCAACCAGCTGCGCATCCACGACAGGACGTCATCGGTCCAGGCCCCGATCAGCGAATAAAAGGTCTGTCCGGCGGGCGTGGCCGCCAGGGCGGCCCCGAGAGCCACCAGCCCGGAGAACACCAGCAGCGCCAGCTGCGCGTTGCTGATCCTCTGCCGGTACAAACGGGACACCCCTTTGGCGTCCACGAGCTTGCCCCCGACCCGCAGACGGGTCAGGAACGTACTGGCCATCCCGGCCCGCCCCTTGTCGAGGAACTCCACGAGGGTCGCGTGGGTGCCCACGGCCACGATCAGCGAGGCCCCGCTCTCGTCGGCGATCAGCATCGCGACGTCCTCGCTCGTGCCGGTCGCGGGGAAGACCACCGGGACCACCCCCAGCTGGTCGACCCGTTCCTGCCCGGGGGCCCGCCCGTCCCGATAGGCGTGGACCACGACCTCGGCCCCGCAGGTCAGGGATTTGTCCGAGACGGAGTCCATGTCTCCGACGATCATGTCGGGCGTGTAGCCGGCCTCCAGGATCGCGTCGGCCCCGCCGTCGACCCCGATGAGGACCGGCCGGTACTCCCGGATGTAGGGACGCAGGGTCGCCAGGTCCTCGCGGTAGTGGTAGCCGCGCACGACGATCAGGACCTGCCGGCCCTCGAACCGGGTGCGTACCTTCGGCACACCGATGCCATCGAGCAGCAGGTCGCGCTCGCGGCGCAAATACTCCATGGTGTTCGCGGCGAAGGCCTCCAGCTGCTCGGACAGCCCTTCCCTTGCCTTCTCCATGGCCTCGTGGACGGATTCCGTGGTCTGCAGGGTCCCGCCGGCCAGGAGGGTCTGCCCCCGAAGCAGTTCGCTGCCGTCCACCCGGACGGACGTTCCCTCCGCGACGGCGGTCATCACGTCCGGGCCCGCGCCGTCGATCAGAACGATCCCGCTGTCGACCAGGATCTTCGGACCGACGTTCGGGTAGCGCCCCGAGATGCTCGCCGCGGCGTTCACGACGGCAGCCGGACGGCAGGCGACCAGGGCCTCGGCCGCCACCCGGTCGATGTCCTCGTGGTCGATGACCGCGATCTCGCCCTGTCCGAGGCGTTTGGTCAGGTTCTTGGTCCGCCGGTCGACCCGGACGACGCCCACCAGGCCCGGGCCCTGTTCGGCCTCGGGCCGGGTTCGCGCCTGCGGCCACCTCACCGCAGGATCGTCCCACGGAACCGGACTCCTCCGGACACCGCCCCGGCCTCGCCGGGTCGTTTCTCAACGGCTCTCACGGGCCGCCCGCAGGAGTTCCTCGGCGTGGGCCCTCGCGGTGCCGGAGTCCTCCAGGCCCGCGAGCATCCGGGACAGTTCCCGGACCCTGCCCTCGGCGTCCAGGCAGGTCACCCCGCTCTCGGTGACCTGGCCGTCGCTCGCCTTGCGGACCCTCAGATGCCGGTCGGCGAAGGCCGCGACCTGCGGCAGGTGGGTCACGACCAGGACCTGGGAGGTGCGGGCGAGCATCGCCAACCTGCGCCCGATCCCCAGGGCCGCCGACCCGCCGACCCCGGCGTCGACCTCGTCGAACACGAAGGTGGGAACAGGGTCGGCCGCGCCGAGAACCACCTCGAGGCCCAGCATCACCCGGGACAGTTCCCCCCCCGAGGCCCCCTTGGCCACCGGGCGGGGCTCGGCCCCCGGGTGGGGGGACAGCAGCAGTTCGACGTCGTCGGCCCCCTCGGGCCCGACGGCCACGGCCACGGGGCCGTCGCCCAGGTCGATCACGAGGCCCTCGGGGTCGGGGCGCCGGCTCACCCGGACCTCCAGACGGGCGTCCGGCATGGCCAATTGCCGCAATTCCGCCGTGACGGCCCCGGCCATCCGGTCGGCAGCGCTGGACCGGGCCAGGCAGAGGCGGGCAGCGTCCTGCGCGAGACGCGCCGTGAGGTCCTGGAGTTCCTGTTCCAGTTGCTCGCCGCGGTCGCAGTCGCCCTCCAGTTCCAGCAACCGACGACTCGACCGCTGAGCCCACTCCACCACCTGTTCGATCGTCGGGCCGTAGGCGCGCGTGAGAGAAATCAGATCCGCCCGGCGCTCCTCGACCGCAGCCAGGCGCAGCGGATCGACGTCGACCCCCGCGGCGTAGGAGGCGCAGTCGGCGGCGACATCGGACAGCAGATAGCCGATCTCCCCGACGCGGGACGCCAGTCCCGCGAGAGTCTCGTCGTGGGACGCCGCCTGTTCGAGCGCTTGCAGGGCCAGGCCGACGAGCCCCCCGGCGGCCGGCTCCTCCGGCCCCTCCTCCGACCGGCCCGCCAGGGCCAGGTGGGCCAGGTCGGCCGCTGCGCGCAGCTCCTCGGCGTGGGCCAGACGTTCGGCCTCGGCCCGCAGCTCGACGTCCTCGGCGGGGCGGGGATCGATGCGTTCGATCTCGGCGATCCCCAGGCGCAGCAGCTCGGCCTCTTGCGCGCGTTCCCGCGACCGCTGGGTGATCTCGGCGAGTTCGGCCAGGACGGTCCGACGACGGGCCCAGTCCCGTCGGTAACGGGCCAGGGGCTCCAGGGCCGACGGACCGGCGAAACGATCCAGGGCCTGACGCTGCCGGGCGGTCGAACGCAATCGCTGCTGGTCGCTCTGGCCGTGCACCGTCAACAAGTCATCGGACAACTCGGCGAGCAACCCGACGGGAACCATACGACCGCCCAGGTACGCCCGGCCCCGCCCCTGCGCGGGCACGGACCGCGACAGGACGAGGACGTCGTCGTCGAGGACCGCCCCGGCCTGCAGCGCCCGGGCCGCGACAGGGCCGTCGGGATCGACAGCGATCCGGCCCTCCACGACCGCGCCGTCCACCCCCGAACGCACGGCCCCCGTGTCGCTGCGCCGTCCCATGAGCAGCCCCAGCCCCGTGACGACCATGGTCTTTCCCGCGCCGGTCTCCCCGGTGACGACGGTCAACCCGGGGCCGAGTTCCAGCACGGCGTCACGGATCACGCCCAGTCCCCGCAGGCGCATCTCCAACAGCACGTTGACTCCCTCACGGCCTTCGAGCGTCTGCCGACCCGAGCACGCCAGGAGTCGGCCGGACTCCTCTGCGGGACCGCATCGGTCGGCGTCCTGTTCGAGGACACCAGTCCTCCCGGTCCTCCCCGTCCTCTCCGGGGGATCCCCGCCGGTCGGCCGGGGCCCCTGTCGGCAGGCGCTCTTTCACATTCACGATGTCCGCTCGTACGCGGTCATCGTCGGGTCGCGGTCAGCGTAGACGAGTTCGAGCACCGCGGCGCGCCCCCGGGGGGAGGGAAGGACGCCTCAGCCCCGGGCCGGGGAACCGCGCCAGCCGTGCACGGGCAACTGGAACTTGGCGACCAGACGATCCGTGAAGGGAGGGCGGGCCAAGCGGGCCAGCCGGACGGGCAACAGGGAACGCGAGGCCTCGATCCTGGCCCCGGGGGGAAGGGGGAAGGTCCGACGCCCGTCGCACCACAGGACCCCAGCGGACGGCGGAAGCAACTCCACGGCCAGGACCGAGGTGGGGGCAGCAACGAGGGGCCGCGCGAACAGGGCATGCGCGGAGATCGGGGCCATGAGCAGCGCCTCGACCTCCGGCCACACCACCGGTCCCCCCGCTGAGAACGCGTAGGCGGTCGATCCGGTCGGGGTCGCCATGACCACGCCGTCGCAGCCGAACTCGGTCAGGGGCCGACCGTCGATCTCCAGCAGGGCCTCGATCATGCGCTCGCGGTCGGTCTTCTCGACGCTGGCCTCGTTGACCGCCCAGGTCCGGGCGAGGACCTGGCCGTCCTGCAGAACGGTGATGTCGAGAGTCATGCGTTCCTCGACCTGGTAGTCGCGGTCGACGACCCGGCCCACGGTCAGGTGCAGGTCGTCCCGTTCGGCCTCGGCCAGGAAACCGACGTGGCCGAGGTTCACCCCGAGCAGGGGCACCTCGCTGCCCCGGACGACCTCGGCCGCCCGCAGGATAGTGCCGTCCCCACCGAGGACGACGACCAGTTCCGCACCGTCCAGGGGTTCGTCGGCCGAGGCCACCTGGATCCCGACCGCGCCGCCCGGGCACAGGTGGGGCGCTTCCTCGGGCAGGACGACCGGCAGGAGCCCGGCGGACCGCAGCCCGTCGAGGAGTTCGACGGCGGCCTTGACCGCGGCCGGGCGCCCCGTGTGGGCCAGGACGAGGACCCTGCGCCGGCCGTCGGGGTTCTCCGCCGCGAGGGGGCCGCTCACCATGACATTCATTCCGCGGTCCCGTTCTGAACGCCCGGATCGTCCCGGGGAGGCAGGGTCCGCTGTGGATTGTCTGTGTCCTGTGGGTTCTCTGTGTCCTGAGGGTTGTGAGCGGTCCGGGTGCCCCGGGCACCCCGGGGAAGGGCGCCCGAGGGCCCCTCTGCGACGGCCCGTTCGACGAGCTCCGGAGCCACTGCGGCGGCCCCTCGGCGCATCCACAGGAAATACTCGACGTTCCCGCTGGGACCGGGCAGGGGGCTGGCCACGACGTCGAGGACGCCCAGCCCCTCGCAGCGGGCAGCCGCGGCGACGTCGAGGACGGCCCGGGCCCTCAGGTCCGGGTCGCGCACGACCCCTCCGGGGCCCAGGCGGTCCTTGCCCACCTCGAACTGGGGTTTGACCATGAGCAGCAGGTCGGCGTCCGGCGCGCAGCAGCGCACGACGGCCGGCAGGACCAGGCGCAGGGAGATGAAGGAGAGATCTCCGACGACCAGTTCCGGGGCCGGGGCCACCTGGTCGGGCAGCAGGTCACGCATGTTGGTCCGGTCCAGGACCTGCACGCGGTCGTCGGTCCGCAGGGACCAGTGCAGCTGGCCGTAGCCGACGTCGACGGCCACGACGCAGGCCGCGCCGCACCGCAGGAGAACATCGGTGAACCCGCCCGTGCTCGCACCGGCGTCCAGGCAGCGGCGGCCGACGACCCGGGGGGCCCCGGCCGGACGCGCGGACAGGGCATCGAGGGCCCCGGCGAGTTTGTGGCCGCCGCGGCTGGCGTAACCGGGGTCGTCGTTGTCGGCGGCGACCAGGACGGGGACGGCCGGGTCCACCTGCGTCGCCGGTTTGGCGGCAGTGGCCCCGGACACCGTGACCCGCCCGGCGGCGACCAGCTCCGCCGCGTGGCCGCGGGACCGGGCCAGCCCACGGCGGACGAGTTCGGCGTCCAGACGACGCAATCGGGCCACGGCTCAGCCCTCGACGTCCGCGAGCCGTTCCTGCAGCTGCCGGTGGGCCGTCCCGAGGTACCCCAGCAGGACCTCGGGAGGCTGCCCGGCGGCCTCGGCCAACCGGGACACGGCCGCATCCACCCCGGGGTCCCCGGTCGTGGGAGGCCGGAGATCCCCGAACTCGTCCGTCACGGTGTCAACGCTACCGCGACCAGGGAGCGCCCTGCGTCTGCCGTTCCAGGACTGTGGATATCTCGGAGGTGTCCACACGCCGCCTCGACCGGGAGGCTGTTCGAGCACTGTCGTTCCACGCCCAGACCGCGCTGCAGGCCGCGCGCAGGAGGTCCAGAGCGTCCTCGCCGGGCCTGACGACCTCCGCGCGCACGGTTCCCCCCGCGCAGGTCCCCACCACCACCTGGGCCTCGCGGCAGGTGGCCTCCACGCCGCCCGAGGGGCTGTCCGGGCCGGCGGGCGCCTCGTCCTCCGGGCGCGTGCGGACGGTCGTCGCCGGATGCGGGACGGCCAGGGCCGACAGGTCGGCCCCGAGGAAGGTCGGACGCCGGTGCTCGGGACAGGTCAGCAGGTCGGGGACCCCGCTGACCCCCGTGAGGACCAGCAGACCCGGGATCCGGGCGGCCCGGGCCCCCTCCAGGTCGGTGTCCAGGCGGTCCCCCACCACGAGGGGCCGTTCGGAACCCAGCCGTCGGACGGTCTCCACGAAGGGCGCGGGATCCGGTTTGCCCGCCACCTGATCGGGCTCGCGGCCCGCCGCGGTGCGGACGGCCGCCACCAGGGTCCCGTTGCCGGGCGCCGGACCTGTCGCCCGGGGAACGGTCATGTCCAGGTTCGTCGCCATCCAGAACAGGCCGGACCGGACGGCGTCGGCGCCCTCTGCGAGCTGGAGCCACCCCAGATCGGGGCTGAACCCCTGGACGACGGCCTGCGGGCCGTCGCTGAGGGCCTCGACGGGTTCGAGCCCCTCCTCGCGCAGGGCCTGGCGCAGACCCTGCCCACCGACCACCAGGACCCCGGCGCCCGCCGGCAGACGGCGCGCCAGCAGGGACGCCGCGACCTGGGCGGAGGTCACCACTTCACTGGGTTCGGCAGGGATCCCCAGCTCCCGCAAATGGTCTGCGACCACCTGCGGCGGTCGGGCCGCGTTGTTCGTGACGTAGGCGAGCCGCATCCCGGCGTCCTTGGCGGCGCCCAGGGCCGGCACCGCCCCGTCCACGGCCTGCGGGCCGAGGTAGACGACGCCGTCCAGGTCCAGCAGGGCCAGGTCGAACGCCTCGGACAGGGGTTGTTCCGCGGGAGCGAGCCAAGGGCAGGGCGTCCGGCGGTCCGGGTCCTGGCGCGCGGGTTCCGCGCCGTTCCCGGTGTTCTGCTCGGTGGCGGGCGCCGAGGCCGGGTTCGGGTCCTGGCTCGTCATCGATCCTCCGGTTTCTCCTGGGGACGGTCCTGCGCCGCAGGTCCTGCGGCGGCCTCGCCGTCCTGCTCCGGTTCGTCGTCCTCGCCGTACTCCTCGATCAGGTCCACGAAGACCAGACCGTCCTGTTCGGCCAGGCGATCGGCGGCGCCGGTCTCACCGGTCTCGTCGACGGCAGCCGCCAGTTCGAGCCATTCCCGAGCTTCCTCCAGCCGGCCGACCGCACGGAGGGCGTCCGAGTAGGCCGAACGCAGCCGGGCGAGCCAGGGGGCGGTCGTGGTCGCCCGGAGCGCCTGGACCTGCAGGGTCACGACGGCGGCGTCCAACTGGCCCAGATCGGTCCGGGCACCGGCTTCGACGAGCAGCATCTCGATCTGTCCGAGGCGGTCCAGGTTGCGCACTTCCGGGGAAGCGGCGAGGTCCAGGGCCCTTTCGGGTCGGCCCAGGCCCCGCTCGCAGTCGGCCATCACCGGAAGGTGCTCGTCGGAACCGGTGACTCTGCGGGCGGTGCGCAGTTCTCCCAGGGCCTGCGTGTAGCGGCCGGTCCGGTAGGCGGCGAGTCCCGTGGCCTCCCGCACCACACCGATCCTCGAGGCCGAGCCCCTGGCTGCCACGGCGTGCTCCCAGGCGGCCTCCGGGTCCTCGTCCAGGAGCCGGCCGGCCATCACCAGGTGGCGGGCCACCTTCGTCGCGATATCGGCCCGTAGGGCTCTCAACTGGGTACGCGCGTCACGGTCGAGTTCCGCCCCGCTGACTTCCTCGGGGATCGCCGGCCCGACCGGACGGGCCGGCCGGTCGGGGCGGTCGGGGCGGTCGGGGCGCTGTTCTCCGCGGGAGGACCGGTGGGGTGGTGCGCCAGGGCGGTCCGTGCGCCCGGCGGACCAGGAGCCACGCTGGGTCCCCGCACCGGGACTCCCCGGCCGTTCCGGGCGTCCGGAACGTTCCGGGCGTCCGGAACGGTCGGGACGGTTCGGGCGGGCGGAACGGTCGGGACGACTCTGTCTTTCCGGGCGACTCTGTCTTTCCGGACGGCTCACGCGCTCCGGGCTTGTTGCCGGGTCCGGGCGAGGTGCCGGGTCCGGGCGGACAAGACGCCTCAGGCGGACGGTTCGGTTCGGGTCTCGTTCCGAGGGCCCTCTCCCGGTGCCGGTCGATGGTGCGCCGGAGCGCGGCGCGGAACCGGATCGTGTGATCCGAGACCGTGGGGGGGGACCGCCGGCGGAGGGGCCGGCATCGCGTTCGGTGCCTTCCCGAGTGTTGCGGGGGCCGTCCGGGCGGCCCGCGCGGGCGGGACGGAACCGGTCGTCGCGGTCCCCGCCCCGTCGAGGTCCGGTTCCACGATCCGTCGGGGGACGGCCGCTCTGGGGACGGCGGTCGTTGCCGGCACGGTTGGCGGACGGGCCGCGGTCGTCGGACGGACGGCGGTCTGTTCGGTCGCCCTCCGGGGGCGCCCAACGGCGGGGGCCACCTTCCGCGGATCGCGGGCCTGCGGATCGGGAGGGACCCGAGCGGGAGGCGCCTTCAGTGGGGTCTGCGGTGGGGCCTGCGACGTTCCGGGACGGGGAGGTGGAGGCAGGACGGTTGTCCTGTCCCTGTCCCTGGGGGGAACGACCGGGGCTGCGGCGGCGGTCGGGGTCGCCGCTCGGGGTGTTGTCGCCGGCCCGGCGGGGCCTGCGGGTGCTGGTGGGCCGCGCACCGCCACGGCGGGGGCCGGTCCGGTGGGATCCGCTGGGGGTCCCCGATCCGTCGTCTCGCTTCTGCGATGGGCCCACGATAGTTCTCTCTTTCCGAATGTCTCGCCCAGGCGACGAGCATTGTTCAGTGTGGCGTGTCCACCGGGTCGGCGCGCCACCGGGGTGCGCCGGGCAGGGCTCGACGAAACCACGGCCCCCCCGGCCACGTGGCCGTTGCGGTAGTGCCGCCCGGCGTTGTCCCCCAGCTGGTCACCGGGGATACGGCGATCTCGAACATGTGGGGCAATACGACGGTGGGCAAACAATGGTGGGAAAGGCCCGGTGGGCACGCGGGATGTGTGGGGTTGGTGGGTGTGGGTGGGGGTGGGGTGGTGGGGTTGGGGTGGTGGGCAAAGTGCGAGCGGCGGCCCGTTGGGGGGCCGCCGCTCGTGGGGGGGTGTCCGGCGGTGTCCTACTCTCCCACCCGGTTCCCCGGGCAGTACCATCGGCGTTGGCAGGCTTAGCTTCCGGGTTCGGAATGGGACCGGGCGTT
>JAUPKJ010000421.1 GCA_030837505.1 Actinomycetota bacterium | reverse complement strand
ATGATCCAAGCATCGTCGGGGGCGAGGGCGACGGCCTTCCCCAAATCCTCCAACGCCTCCCCGAACCGCCCCATCTCGTGATACGTCCACCCACGCCAGGCGATCGTCCAAGCGTCGTCGGGGGCGAGGGCGACGGCTCGTTCCAGATGGGTGAGGGTCTGGTCGTAGTTGTCCGCTTTCCAGTGCTGTTGGGCGATCTCGGTGTGGGCTGCTGAGGCCGTGACAGCGGGCAGACCGCTGTGACGGACGAGGGCAGTCAGACAGGCGATGGTGTCCGGGGCGGGGCCGGTCAGGGTGGCGGTCAGGCGGCTGCCCCACTCCTGGAGGTCGGGGTTCTGGGTGTCGTGGCCGGCTTGGTGGAACATGTCGGCCCAGCGGCGGGCGGTGCCGGGGCCGTGGACGGCGGCGTGGACGGCCTGTTCGAGGGCCCGGGACAGTTCTGTGCCGGGTTGGGCGCACAACCGGTGGTAGGTCTCCTCGATCCGGTGGTGTTGCCAAGCGGTGTCGTCCCACGCCTGCGTGTCCCCGGGGGCGAGGGCGACGCGCTCGGCTGCGTGGTGGTCGGCCAGGGCCCCGTGGTGCTCGCGCCAGGTCCGGGGGGACTGTCGGCGCTGCAGGCGGACCATCTGGTCACGGACGACGTCGTGGTACTGGCAGATCCCGCCGTTCTCGGTGACGAACGCCTGTCTGCGGAGCCAGTCGGACAAGGAGTCGATGCTGTCCCCGTCAGGGATCAAAACGCTCAGAGTGTCCTGATCGAAACGGCGGGGCAGAGCGGCCGCCACGGCCAGGGCCTTCCGGGTGGGGTCGGTCTCCCAGGACAGGAAGCGTTCCACCGCGGTGCCGCTGCCGTCGCCGACCTCGGCGGCATCCTGGGGCGCGTTCTCGGACAGCATGCCCACCAGCAGGGGCAGACACCCGGAGAGGGCCAGGATCACCTGGACGACCTCTTCCCGGTCGACGCCCACGGTGCGTAGGTAGTCGCGGGCCTCGGACTCGGTGAACGGCGACAGGAGGACGTTCGAGACCAAACCCCGGACGGAGTCCCACCGGGTGGGGTCCACCGGGTACCGCCCGGCCACGGTGACGACCAGTTCGGCCGGCAGTCCACCGTGTTTCCCGGAGAAGAGCTCCAGCAGCCAGGTGTCCAGGAAAGCACTGGTGTACTCGTAGGTGTCGAAGAACAGCGCGACCGGGCGTCGGGAGGTCACCTCGGTCAGATCCTGCACCAGAGCCGGTGTCAGGACCTGCAGCGGTGACAGGACCAGCGTCACGTCCCGGGAGCTGCGCCCTCTGCTGAGCAGGGACCTTCGCATCTTGTCCACCTGCTGCGCGAGGGCCTCGGGATCGACGGCCCCGGCCGCCGGCCCCACTCCCGGGATCATCTGCGCCGCGCCCAACCCCATCCTCGTACCGGTCCGGGTCGCCAGGCCGACACCCTCCGAGGGCGCCTGGGGATCGGTCGTCACCTCGTGGCGTCGGCGGTCGTAGGTGGCCAGTTCCTTCTTCAGGGTCTTCAAAGGTGTTCCCTGGTCCTCGAACTGCCGGACGAACGCGCGCAGGACCTCCACGACGTCACCGTCGTCGTGGTTCGAGAACGCGTGCACCGCCGTGCCGTCGGAAGCGATCTCCTGCAGTCGTCGGAGCAGGAAGGACTTGCCGACCCCGCCGTCGCCGTGGACGGAGAGCAGGAAGAACCGTCGATCCGTCCCGGGCAGTGCGAGATTCTCCCGGAAGGCCCCGAGGTGCTCGTCCCTGCCGACGAACTTCTCGGCTTTTTGGCGGGAAGCGATGACCTCCTGCATCGTCACCCGTCGCACCGACATCCGGGCTCCTCCCCTGCGCGGCCATTGCGAACACGGTGGCACACCCGAACCCGCCGAACAGACACTTCACCGTTTCCACCGGCCGGAACGAGGAAGGCCACCGGGCGGACGAGTCCGGGGGGCGCCGGCCGACGGGAGGAGGTGGGAGAAGGGACGAGGTGGGGGGGGAAACGGATCCGGGAGTTCGGACGCTGTGTCTTGACGTCCGGACGTATTGCCGGAGCGCTGGAACGCAGCACGTTCCTTGGAGTTCCCAAGTTCTCAGCCTGGATCTTTCATGGGTTTGGCAGGGGTAGGCCCTTGATCGGTGGCCTAGTTTTTTGATCATGATTTCCGTTCGATGGGGCAGGGTCGGGGGCCGACTGTCGCGTCGGTGGCGCCGGTTTCCACGTGCCGGGTACTGCGCTCCTGGTCGTCGGGACGGCGGGGTCGGGGTCAGGTCGGGATCGGCAGGCTCTTGATCGTCTGCCAGGTTGTGGTCAGGTCGGGGGTCCAGGGCCAGTCGGCGGGCAGGTGCAGCCAGGTCTTGCGTTGTCCGTGGGTGATCCGGCCGGGGATCTCGAAGATCTTGAACCGCAGGGTCTGGATCGAGGCCTTGCGCAGGTCACCGGCAGGTAGGCCGAGATGGCGGAAGGCTGCGAGCAGGCTGGCGGCCAGGGCGACCACGGCGATCCAGGCGACGTTGACCTTCCAGTGTCGTGAGGGCCACCGGTTCATCCCGATCGCCTTGGCCTGCTTGACGTCGTCCTCGACGTGCACGTGAGACCTGTGACGGGCGTCCAGCCAGGCGACCTGCCCGGTGACCGCGTTGACCGCTATCAACTGGTAGCGTCGACCCCGGGCTTTCTCCCGCTCGGTGGCGCGCTTGGCGTACTTCGGATGAAGGGGTTCGTCCCGGGCGATGATCCGCAGGCCGGGGGTCTTCTGGGTCCACTCGGACAGGTCCATCAGTCCGGTGATGTCGGCGACCCAGGTGTCCTTCAGCAGGGTGCCGTCCTGGTCGATCGCGTTCTGCCACACCGCTTTCGGGGCTTTGTCGATGGCGTCGATCTCCCGGTCGGTGCAGGCCCAGCCGACGGAGAACTCCCACCGGCGGCCCGTGACGCCGCCGCCGGTCACGATGTGTTCGAGGAGCTTGTGGGAGAACCCGGCACCGTCCAACCGGACCAGCACCCTGCGCCGGAAGCCACCCGGGATCGCCGCGATCGCGGCGCTCAGGATGGCGATGTTGTCGGCGGCGTCGTTGCTGGTGGCGTTGCCGGGCCGGGGGTCGATCACCAGGACGTCGTCGACGTTGTCGCAGACCGCCAGGTTCGGGACAAATCCGACGCCGCCCTTGTAGGTCGGGCGGGCGTTCTCCTTCTGGTCACTGCCCACCTGGACCACGGAAGCGTCCAGATCGATCACCGTGATCCCGGTCAGTTCCCTCCCGGCGACCCTCAGCCACGGGAACCCCTCGGACCGGACTGCCAGCATCCCCCACCACAGACGCCGGAACCGGCACACCGCCTGATGGATCCTGGCCACCCGCAGCGGATCAGCCTCGTTCAGGGACCGCCAGACCGTCGGGGTCGAAGGGACCGGGCCGATCAGCTTCTCCAGGTGCGCGAGGGCCTGGAAGTCCCCGATCGCCTGCCCGCCGGCCAACAGGACCAGACCCAGATCGACCAGCACCTGGCCCCGGTCGTAGACCGGGTCATGATCGGGTCGGTGCATCGCCGCGGTGATCCCGGCGGTCAGCCCGCCTCGCTCGGCCAGCAACCGCAGCGGCAACAGCCCGGCCAACGCGACACACCGTTCGTCGTCCCCGACCAGTTCCAGGCCAGCAGCCCATGAAGTACGTTGCACGGAAGACGTGCACCTGCCTCAGCTCGATCCGATCCTCACAAATCGCATCGTTCCTGGTCAGGTGCACGTCGTCTTGTATCTGCGTCCGTTATGCCCCGGCGTGTCGCGCGCTCACCTCAGACTCGGTGAAAGACGGAGGCCAGCTGATCGGTCGTCTCACGGGGCGAGCGACTCGACCCGGCACAACTCGTGAGGTAACCAGTGAGAGAACCTCACTTTGCGGGATCGGGGATCGCGATGCATTGAGACCGGTCAGCCCGAACGAGGCAGCCACACTGCCGCCCAGAAAACCTGCGACGCGGATGCCCCGGTGCCGCCCTGCCCCACGACACAGACCAGGAACCCATCGATGGCCTCGCCCCGCACGATCCGGACCGCAGGCATACGCCTACTGCTGCGGGAGGTCCGCCCGGTATGAGGGCGCGCAGCAGAGGACCCTGGTGGCGGTGGCCCTGGTCAACCTCGCCCTGGCCGTCCGGGTCGCGGATGGTCGATTCACTCTCGGCACGCTCACGCTCTTCCTGACGTACTCGAGCTGGCTGGGTCAGCAGATGTACTTCTTCGGCATGATCCTGGCCCGGTGCCAGGGAGGGGGGCCGTGTCGTACCGACGTCTGTCCGAGTTCGAGTCGCCGGTTGCCGGGCCTGGGCCGACGGCTCCCATCGCCGCGCAGCCGCTGCGCGAGTTGCGCGTGGTGGGCCTGACGTGCAGTCCACCGGCCGACGCCCGAACCAGGGCGCCGACCTCCTGCCGCGTTGCCGGACATCCCCCGGACCGCCGCTCGCCTGTCGAAGCCACCTATCTCCGGTCGCTCTTACATGGTTGACGACTGCGACTCCTCGGTCGACGTGGCAACATCCCGATCGCTGTGGGCCACGCTTCTCGCACGATGGCCCGGGGCCTGGATCGTGGTGTCCCACAACGCAGATCTGATCGCGTCCGCGACCACGGTGGTGACTACCGCGCGTGCGGCAGCGCAGTCCCACTCGACGGCGGGTGATGTCAGTCGTTGACGCCGGCTCAGAGGGTACGGATCTCCTTCCACCGGGGCTGCGCCCTGCTCTGGGACGGTCTCGATTCGGAAGTCAGCGGAGTCCTTGCCCTGGGGACGAGCCCGGTGAGTTCATGAGTTCGGCCTGACCGGAGACGAAGTCCTCACGCCATCCCATGGTCTCGGCACCGACACATTCTATGATCTCATCTGCGAATTCACTGATGACTGAAATGATCTCCTTGGTCCGTTCCTCGGTTTCCGCTCTCAGGGATGCCTGGAGAAGAGAGATCTGGAGCCGTATGAGTAATCTGTCCAGAGATTGCGCCGTCGAGATGTCCCGCATCCAGGCGGCGGAGATTCCAAAAAAACGATCGAAGGCCAAAAAGATTCCGGCGGACGCGAGAAGAACATATCCCCAGCCTAGGGTTCCTGTTCCAGTTCCTGCATGCAGGAGGGGAACAAGGCCGCCTGCCCCTGCGAAGAGAATGGCCCCGGCCCGCAGGGATCTCGAGCGCACTCGCTGGATCCGCTTGTCCTTCAAGTACCAGTCACGCAGTTCAAGGGCATAACCCTCCACATCGGACCGCAGGGTTTCGAGGAGTTCCGACTCACCGGCTGCGTCGTCCCTCGAACACCGTTGCCATTGTGGTGTGAACCTCACATCTCGAGGACGGTTCGGAAGAAAAAATTTCCATTTCATATCATCACGTCCGCCGGCCGATGCTGGTTCTCCATTTCAGAAGCGCATCGCACGCGCGTTGTTCCAACCAACCGAGGTCCACCTGGGTATGCGCCAGTGTCAAAAAAACTCGGATGTCCGACCAAGGACAAGATCCCCTGTGTGGCGAAAGCACCCTGAAATGCGCTGCGACCTTCGTGGGTGTCGTCCGGAGCGGCGAGTCTGAGATCTAGTCCGGCTCCACCCAGGACGCTGTGCACAGTGACTCGATTCGAAAGGTCCAGCGATTCTATTGCACGACGATAAGTGATCTCCCATGTCTTCCCCAGAACAGGAAAGATCTCGTAACCTTGTCTGCGTGACATCAGCTCACGTGTCACCACCGCGGCGGCGACACCGAAGCGTTCCTTGGAGTGCGTGCCTCCGACGCGGTTTTTCTCGACATATTGTCCTAAATGGCGGGGCAGGAGGAGCAAGGAGAGAGGCGCTCCATTCGCGATGGCTTTTCCGGCCACCACCATGTCAGGCTGCAGTGATTTCTGTTCCGTGAAGCCCATCTCGGCGACCCGTCCGGAAGTCTTTGTCTCATCGAGAACAATCGTCACATCGTGTCGTTTGCAGAGATCCACGGCAGTTCGGATCAGCTCGATGTCCGTCAACTCTTCCTGATACGTATCCACAACAACAGTTCCGATGAGGCTCCCGTGCCTGTTCAGCAGTTCTTCCAGCGAATCCGGTCGCAGATCTACCCAGTCGAACACTGCTTCGTCGCCGGAAACACCACGAAGCGTCATGTTCGGCACGAATTTCCGTACTCGTTCCGGTGACTGAGGCATTAAGTGCCAAGCTATTCGGGGCGACTGTTGGACGTCATGCCAGCCCGTGAACCCGCAGCGGACGACCCCCTTTTTCGACGTCAAGCGACTCGAAATACGTACCGCAGCGGTCACTGCTTCGGACGATGTCTTGAAAAAGGCGCAGGACCCCATGGGCCAAATATCCGGGAGTCCTTCGGCGTACATCTCGTGGAGTGTCGAACAGGACGCGAACTGCTGACCCTTCGCCATATGATCAGATGTCAGGGTGAGAAATTCTGGATCACTGTGACCTATGATCACCGGGCCGTAGCCGCATACGAGGTCCAGCCACCGCGTGCCATCAGCCTCGAAGAGCCAGGGCCCGGAGCCGGAATCGAGCCGCAGACGCCGTCCTCGGTGGTGGAAATCCGCAATACTCCTGGGTGCGACTTCGAAGCTCATCGTGGCTCGGCGGCTCGGACCATTTTTTGGATCGACTCCCATTCCCGTTGCAACGTGGCTAGCGATTGAACGCACGAGGAGCTCAGCCGATCTGGGTCCACGGCAAGGTCAGTGATGCGTTCGAAACCATCGTTCTTGTCTGGTTCCTGAACGACAGGATCACCTGAGACCAGCCGACAGAGGAAAGATGCGATCACCCAGTTCTTGGAGATTTCTGTGCCGTCCGGTAGGACCTTGGTGGTCGTGTCCGATTTCGCTTCCAGAAAATGAAGGATTTCTATGTCGACATGGTCGCCGATCTCCTCGCTGATTTCCCTCATCAGCTCGCTGCGTAGATCATCTGATCTCTCGGCGCGCCCACCGATGCCCTCGAGCTTTCCGACCTCATCTCCTGCCGCAGACCCCCGGCGCATCAATAACCAACCACCGTTCGCATCGAAGATCAGGGACTCGACTGCGACAGAATAGTTGTCGAACACCGCTTCGTCGTTCACCCGCTGTCTTAATCCGGTGACTGTCCCCACCTCGTCGGAAAAAATATGTGCCATCTCATCTCCTCATTGTCAGTCCGGTGTTCGCCAGACGGTGTAACTCGATGACGGATCCTTACCGGGTCCCTGTGGCCAGCGAGCGTCGGGTGACCACGGACCGTCAGGGGATTCTCTTCTTCGGCTGCTCACGATCACGCGGTCCGGGAAAACGCTCAGCACGTTGTAGCCGAGCGGGAATCCGGGAGTCCACTCGTGGCTCAAGGCCCCGAAAGTTCCTGCTCCGACAACGACCAGCCCTCGCGGACCGGAGACGTCGTACGGATGCACCGTTCTCAGCGGGCGATGTACGTGACCGTGGAGCAACAGTCTGAAACCAGCCTTGCTCAGCTGATCTGTGACCTCAGGATTTTCGATCATTTCACCGGCAGCGGCGTCGACCGGGTGATGCCAGACGGCGATGCGCATCCATGTCGCCCTGCTGCCCGTTTTTTCTCGGCGAGTTGCGGCCAGAAGACGTGCGAGCGCGGAAGCTGAGATGTGAGCGCGTCGCGGGTGGTGATGATCTATTCGATGGTTGCTGTTCAGTCCGTAGACAGCCACGCCGTGGGACGACAGCAGAACGGCGGTGAACTGATGACCGGGATCGAGGGGATACTCCTGGGTGGTCACCTGCCGCTGAAAATGACTGAAGGAGGAAATTCGCCTTTCGAGATCCTCGGGCCGGGCGATTTCGATGTATTCCCCTCTCGGATCGAAAGTGGTGTCGGTATGCAGGTCCGGCGAGATGTCAACCTTACGAACAGGACGATATGCGGTTCGTGAGACGGCCCAATCCATGTCGTGGTTCCCCGGAACTACGAGGATTCGGGGGTTCTTGGTCTCGCCCCTGAGAATCTCTACGAACTCCCTCGCCCGTGCGAACTCTTGCGTCCGACCGCTCTGCGAGGTGTCGCCGGACAGCACAATGAGCTCGAGCGCGTTGATGCTCAGCTCACGGTGGAGGTCCTCCAGAAGGGGGGATACCCATGATTGGGGATCGTCGTTACCGTGGAAGTGCGCGTCGGACAGATGAAGAATATGACCGATCGACTCGGGCGAGTACTCGCTGCTTAACATCACGACTTGTGGGGCCTTCTCGTCCACCGTTGCTGAGAGCGGTTTCGGGTCGGGGCCGGCTACTGCTGTTTCGACCACCGAGATCTCGTTCTCGGTGACAACCAACAGGCCCTGCCCGTCCACGGAGGCCAAGAGGACAACTCTCTTACTGAACCGTATCGATGCAAGTTCTTGTTGAAGTTCTGGTGACCAGATTTTCACCCATCCGGAGCGGTCCCCGGTCGCGATCCTTCCGTTGTCGATCTCAGTGATGGCCCGGACGGGCGCCTCGTGCAGGCGCCATATTCTCAGTAATCGTCCCGAACCGGTGAGCTGATGAACGCTTCCGTCGTCCGATGTCACGTACACGTCGCTGCTGGAATGAATGAGAATATTGTTCAGGGCCAGACCTTCAGCCGAATAGTCGAACAGCCTCGTTCCGGTTCTGCGATGTGTGGCGTGAAGGAGACGGTCATCCGAACATGTCAAGATTGTGTTCTCATGGACTCGGATCTCTCCCAGAACAGAACTGTGACGATAAGATTCATGGACCACCACGCCGCACTCTATTTCAGTGAATTTTCCCTTGCGTGTCCCGACGAGAAAACGACCCTCGAGCGAAAGGTCAGGGGCCACTGAGAAGACTGGTTCACCGACGTGGACGGACCACTGGGGCTGCCCGAGGGCATCGCGGAGTTCGACATCCCCGTTCTCGCGTCCGATCAGGAGGCTACCGGCCGGGGAACCAGCCACAGCTCGCACCGCGCCGTTTCCTGAACATACGATATTTTCTTCATCGCTGTCCAGACTGATACCTGTGATGTTTCCCTGAGAACCGCCCAGGAGAATTGTTCTTCCGCCTTTCGCGGAACTCACGAGCGCGGCTGATCGCGTGTACCCCACGGGGGGAACGAGAGTCCTGGAACTGACTTGTTCCGAGCCGTCGGATGTAAAAGTAGTGAGAGATACGGATCCGTCATCGGCGGAGGTGAGGACCAGAGGACGGCTGGGATGCGGGAGAAGAGTACGGACTGAATCCTCATGGATGCGATCTGTGGAGATGACCTCTCCGCTGTCCTGGTGCAACACGGCCACCGAGCCGGAGGCCGAACCAGCCAATAGGATTCCTTTGCGCTGTGCCAGCGCATTAACGAAATGGTCACCTGGAAGTTTGATACGCCATGTTTCGCGAACCCCGCCGAGGGCATGGGACCAGCACGCGACTGTGCCGTCACGGGATCCGGAAAGAAAGAATCCTCGGTCGAGCGTTCGAAGCGCTGTGACCTGGTCGCCGTGTGCATGGACGACGTGTCGACGACCGTGAGCGATGAGTGAGATCTCGCCGCTGCCGTGACCAAGGATCACAAGGTCGTTAACAGTAGCCATCGACACCGTTCGCTCGACCGAGTCCGCGAGATGTGTCCATTCGCCTGAGGACTCCCGTCTGTAGACGCGTCCAGGACTTGTGACGGCGATCAAGAGACGTCTGTCGTGGTCGAGCCCCAGGAGTTCTGTGCTCATTCCGCCTGGTTTCCCCAATGCAGCGAGCGCGATCCGACGCCTGCCGTTCCATCTGATCAAGCAGGGCTCTTTCTCTACGAGGCCGGCTGGCTCACCGGGGGATGGTCCTTCGGTGAGGTGGGTCACTGCTCCAGGAATTGTGACCTTGGCCAGGGACTCGAAACTCTCTGTTGAGAAGACGTCGAGACGACCGTTGTTGTTCGAGAGCAGTAACGCGTCGGATTTTAGCCAGGCACCGGACCGCGCCTCCGGCGGAATGGTTGAGCGGAGGATGGTCCTCCACAGCGTCACCCTCGGGGTTGTCGTCCTAGGAGGTGCCACAGCTCCGGCACCTCACACAGAGAGCGGGCAACGTGTTCCATATCTGCTGGGGAGGTTCTCTGTCCGCGGAGTATGCACTGACACAGGTCGAGGTCAAGAAGACCGGAATCGGTGCGCATCGTTGCCGCAGGATCTTGGAGAACGAGATCAGTTCCGGTGTGACTCCCTCCGCCGTGCAGGTGGTCTTGACCGGGTGCTTCTCACCCCTGAGCGGGAAAGCTCGAGAAGGGCCTGCAAGGTGTGCCTGCCTGATGTCCCGGTGTTCGACATGATAACGCATGCCGACGCAGATGGAATCGGGTTGTGATTTGTTCAACGTCGTGACGAAGTGGTCCAGTTCTTCCACTGCTGAGCGGAGGAAGGGCTTGATGTACGCAGAGATACGCAAACCTGTTCCTCTGAGGAGTTCAATATTTTTCAGTCGGTCGATAATTCCTGCGGTGCCGGGCTCGAGCTGGGGGGATCTGGTCATGGTCGCAAGAGACAGGAACACGACGAGTTGACCAGGGAACTGAGTGGAGGAATCGGCAACATCTATGATCAGGTCCGGAATCCGTTCTTTCGTGGGAAGCTGCACCGGGTTACCCAACGGAAGCACTTTCTCCAGGATCATCCGCGTGTTCCGAACAGCGACGCTGTTCTTCAGCGGTTCTGTACCGGGAGAAAGCGATACAAGAGTCCCGTGCCGTCCCGGAACGAAACCGGAATGCGAAATGAGATTGTGCAAGAGCGCCGAGACCTGGTTCTTACTCAGATAAGCTGCGGGCTTCCCGGGCTCGGACAGGTAGCAGTACGAGCAGCCGCTTCCACACCCATCCGTCGCAATATCCACGAAGAACCTGCCGTGCTCCCATACCAGAGGTCGAAAGATCTCCACGTCGGCCCACCGATCTCGCTATACTGCAACGCTACTCTGAGATTGCGTGCCGCGAGGGTTTTTTACGTAATATCAAACGCACCAGCCCGGCTCCGTCGTGTGGTCGGTGACCCCTGAGGCCATCCCGGGCGTGAGCACGAGGGTTTGCTGTCCCGATCCGGAAGTGCAGCCTCTCGTAGCCCTGGGGCCGCGGCCCGCCGAGGGGACACCGTTCGCGAGGGCGTTCGTCTCGTCACGGAGTTGTTCAGTTCCGTGGCCTCGGTGGCGGTCCGGTGCGCGGGCGCGAACACCCGTTCGGTGTCCGTCCGGAGCGATCCAACGCGATCTACTCAGACTCCTCAATGTCGACCCGTCCCAACCCCGGTGGTCTTGAACAGCTACCGCTCACCCCTCTGTGCGAAAGACGCGCCTAGCGGGTCCGCCCGCGGGCTGCTGCGCAGAGGGCCTCTGCCGCCTCGTCGATGTCCGACTGCGTGGTCCACCGGCCCGACGACAGCCGCAGCGCCGCCAGCGCCCGGTCCGGGGGCAGGCCCATCGCGGTCAGAACGGGGGACGGGGAACGGGCTCCGCTGTGACACGCCGAACCGGTGGAGGCGGCGATCTCGGGCGTGTTCGCGAGCAGTTCATGACCGAGCAGTCCGTCCACACTGATGTTCAGAGTGTTCGGCAGACACGCTGTGGGGTGCCCGTTCCTGTGTACGCGGCCCGGTAGGGCCTCGGCCAATTGTCGGTGCAGGTCGTCCCGCAGGGCCGCCCACCGGTCGGGCTCGCCGTGGGCCAGATCCTCGGCGGCCAGATGGGCCGCGGCGCCGAGAGCGACGATCGAAGCAGTGTTCTCCGTGCCGCCCCTCAGACCGTTCTCCTGACCGCCACCGTGGACGACCGGTTCCAGGCTCACCCCGGAACGCACGTAGAGTGCCGCGATTCCCTTGGGTGCGTACATCTTGTGTCCGACCACGGTGAGCAGGTCCACCCCGAGGGGGATCCTTCCAGGACCGTGACCCGCACCCCCATGCAGGCGGTGCAGAGCGCGGCAGGATTCCAGGACGGCGGGGTGCTCGGTGACCTGCGTGATGACGTGCGGATGTGGGCGGCCGTCCGCGAGCACGGCGCCGCGCACGGCGAGCAGATCGGCCTCGGAACCGGACGCGGTGAACACGACCTCGTCGGGGTCTGCGCGGATCAGAGCGGCGACCTGCGCCCGTGCGGCCGCCACGGCCCGCCGCGGGGCGACGCCGTAGGAATGGTCACTGGACGGATTGCCGAAATGCACCGTCAGGTAGGGCATCATCGCCGCGACCACGCGTGGATCGACAGGAGTTGTGGCGTTGTGGTCCAGATAGATCGGCCCGTCGCTCATCGTCCGCCTGCTTTCTCCTCGGATCCGGTCCCGTGATTTCCCCAGCCCCGGCACAGGAGCTCCGCGAGCGGTCCCTGATCGCCGGTCAACCGTGGACGACGGCGTCGAGCAGGCCGGGGAAGCGGTGGTCGAGGTCGTCGCGGCGCAGGGTGAGGTGCAGGTATCGGCCTTCCCGGCGCTGGGCGACGAGCCCGCTGCGGCGCAGGACTCCCCAGTGGTGGCTGGCCGTGCTCTTGGTGATGTCGGGCAGGAGTTCCTGGCACGTCATCTCGCCGCGGGCGGCCAGGGTCCGCACGACCCGCAGCCGCAGGGGGTGGTCCAGGGCCGCGAGCACCGCCTCGATCCGGATCGCCGCCAGGGAAGGTTCCTCGGCCGTCTCCATGAGGCAACTGTACGACACGGATCGAACTGTCGTGACGGTCGTCACATTGAACTCCTGTCGGAGGCCCCCTATTGTTCGAATCAATTCGAACTGATGGGACGGGATACCCGATGACCACTGAACGGACCAAGCAGTACCTCGCTGCCACCTTCCTGCGGGCCCTGGCGACGGGGGACCGGTCTTTGCTTCGCACGATCCTCGACCCGCAGGTCACCTGGACCCTCCCGGGCGAGAACCGGATCTCGGGAACGGCCTGCGGCCTCACAGCGGTGCTCGACCACGTGGAGCTGATCACCGGCTACGGCATCACCATCACACCCCTGCACGTGCTGGTCAGCCGCGACAACATGGCGCTCAACCTGCACAACACGGGCCGCCGCGGTGCCCTGGTCCTCGATCAGCACCTGGCCACCGTCTGCACCATCCACGACGACCGCATCGTCGCGATCGAAACCTACCTGTCCGACGTCGAGGGCATGAACGCCTTCTTCGCCGACCTGCCCTGACAATCCACAGGAGCATCCGAAAGGACCGACCGACGGACCGGCCGCCGGACCGGGTGCAGGGGATGCTCGCCGGGCGTCAGACCATCACGGCTCTCGTGGCCGAGCTGGAGGCCGCCCCCACACCCGGTGGGGGCGGCCTCCACGGCCCGCGCCCTGCGTTGTGACGACACTCTGCCGCCATTCTCCTCGGTGTGTTCCCGGAAGCTCTTCGTGTCGGGGTACCGATACCTCGGGGGAGCCCCTACAGTTCTCCTCATGACGAACGGCTTCGCGCTCCTGGTGGAGCGTCTCCACGTGGACAACTGCCACGTGTCGAGCGCCGTCTGTCCGTCGGCCTGACGATCCGAACGTCCGGTATCCGGGCGTGGTCGTCACGCCGTTCCCTTCACGAGGTCTTCTGTCGTCGGTGACGTCCCTGCGGGCGCCACCGGGGTGACCGTCGGCTCGGCGTCGTCCGACCACGCCCTTCCTCTCGAAGGGCAGAACACATGGCTGCATCAGCAGAAGAACGATCCACCGGGCCCGCCGGTGCCGTGCGGGCGTCCCGTTCCCGCACCAGGCTGGGCGGCGAGGGTCAGTGGGCGTCGGGAGACCGGACGCCCCTGAACGACACCGAGCGTTTCAAACAAGAGGACGACGGCCTGAACGTCCGCGCGCGCATCGAACAGGTGTACGCGAGGGAAGGGTTCGCCTCGGTCCCCCCGGACGACCTGCGCGGTCGTTTTCGCTGGTGGGGGCTTTACACGCAGCGCAGGCCCGGGATCCCGGGAGGTCGCACCGGGTCGCTGGCCCCCGAGGACCTCGAGGACGAGTTCTTCATGCTCCGGGTGCGCCGGGACGGCGGCCGGTTCAGCACCGCCCAGCTGCGCGTCGTCGCGGAGTTGTCGCGACAGTACGCCGGCGACACCGCCGACCTGACCAACCGGCAGAACGTGCAACTGCACGGGGTACGGATCGAGGACGTGCCCGACATCTGGAGACGTCTGGAGGCCGTCGATCTCACGACGGTCGAGGCGTGCGGCGACACCCCCCGGGTCGTGCTGGGTTCCCCGGTCGCGGGGGTGGCCGACGACGAGATCATCGACGGGACGTGGGCGATCGAGGAGATCCGGCGCCGCTTCGTCGGGTCGCCGGAGTTCTCCAACCTGCCCCGCAAGTACAAGACCGCCGTGAGCGGTTCACCGGCCCAGGACGTCGCGCACGAGTCCCACGACGTGGCGTTCGTCGGGGTCGTGCACCCCGAGCACGGTCCCGGCTTCGACCTGTGGGTCGGTGGCGGCCTGTCCACGAACCCCGTGCTCGCCCGCCGTCCGGGGGCCTGGGTACCCCTGTCCGAAGTGCCCGAGGTATGGGCCGGCATCGCCGGGCTGTTCCGTGACCACGGGTACCGGCGGCTACGGCACCGAGCCCGTCTGAAATTCCTCGTGTCCGACTGGGGAACGGAACGTTTCCGGGCAGTCCTCGAACAGGAGTACCTGCACCGGCCGTTGCTGGACGGTCCGCCCCCGCCGATCCCCACCCGGCCGGGGGACCACGTCGGCGTGCACCGGCAGCGCGACGGCCGCTACTACGTCGGTGTCGCCCCCGTGGCGGGAAGGGTCAGCGGAACGGTGCTCGCGGCAGTGGCCGATCTGGCTGAGGAACACGGGTCCGAGCGGGTCACCACCACGGCGCAGCAGAAACTGCTCGTGCTCGACGTGCGGGAACAGAACGTGGAACGGCTGATCACCGGGCTGGAGCGGATCGGGCTGCCCACGCGTCCGAGCACCTGGCGTCGCAGCACCATGGCCTGCACCGGCATCGAGTTCTGCAAACTCGCTCTCGTGGAGACCAAGGCCAGGGCGGCGACCCTGGTCGCGGAACTGGAGTCCAGGCTCGCCCGGTTCGACGAACCGATCAGCATCCACCTCAACGGGTGCCCCAACTCCTGCGCCCGTCTGCAGATCGCCGACATCGGGCTGCAGGGCAACGTCCAGCAGGACGCCGACGGCACCCAGCGCGAGGTGTTCCAGGTCCACCTGGGTGGAGGACTCGGCCTCGACACCGGCTTCGCCCACCGGGTCCGCGGCCACAAGGTCGCAGCGGACGACTTGCCCGACTACGTCGAACGGCTGGTCCGTCGTTTCCTGGCACAGCGCCGACCCGGCGAGCGTTTCGCGCAGTGGGCCCTGCGCGCCGACGACGTGAGTCTGCGGTGAAGGCCCGTCCGCCCGGTGCCCTGCGGGAACTGGCCGACGAAGCCGGTGCGCGCTTCGCCGGGGAGTCCGTCCGCTCGGCGGTCGGAGCCGGCGAACAGGTCCTGCGCTGGGCCGAACAGACCTTCGGTGACCGCTGGGCCGTGACCGATTCGATGTCCGACACCGTCCTGGCCCACCTCGCCGCGTGCACGACCCCGGGAGTCGCTGTGATTTTCCTGGACACGGGGTACCACTTCCCCGAGACCCTCGGGGTCCGTGACGCGGTCTCGGTGAGCTACGACGTGCGACTGCTGAACGTCGTGGCGGCCCGGAGCGTGCCGGAGCAGGACGCCGAGCACGGGCCGCGGCTGTACGAGCGCGACCCGGACCGGTGCTGCGCACTGCGCAAGGTCGAACCTCTGGACCGGGCGCTGGAGCAGTACGACGCCTGGGCCGGCGGTGCCCGGCGGGAGGAGTCCCCGACCCGGTCGGGGCTGCCCGTCGTGGGCTGGGACACCCGGCGGAACAAGGTCAAGATCAATCCTCTGGCCGCGTGGACCTCGGCCGACCTGCGCGCCTACGCCGCCGAGCACGACCTCCTGCTCAATCCGCTCCTGCGCGAAGGGTTCCCCTCGATCGGGTGCCGGCCGTGCACCCGCCGGGTTGAGCCGGGCCAGGACCCCCGCAGCGGCCGGTGGCCGGACCGGGTCAAGACCGAATGCGGGATCCACCGGTGAGCGCCCGGACCGCTACGGCGGAACCGCCGGAGGTCCACAGCGGGCCCTCCTGGTACGGCGGGCATCTCGACCTCCTGGAATCGGCCGCCGTGCACATCGTCAGGGAGGCCGCCGGACAGTTCGAACGACCGGTCCTGCTCTTCTCCGGGGGCAAGGACTCGATCGTGATGCTGCACCTGGCGCGCAAGGCGTTCCGCCCGGTGCCGCTGCCGATCCCGCTGCTGCACGTGGACACCGGGCACAACTTCCCCGAGGTCCTCGCGCACCGGGACCGCGTCGTGGCCGAGGGACGATTGAACCTGCTGGTGGCAGCTGTCCAGGAGGCCATCGACGCGGGACGGGTGAGCGAACGCCCCGACGGCACCCGCAACCCGCTCCAGACCGTGCCCCTGTTGGAGGCCGTCGCCCGCCACCGGTTCGACGCCGTCCTGGGTGGAGGCCGACGGGACGAGGAGAAAGCCCGGGCCAAGGAACGCGTGTTCAGTCTGCGCGACGACTTCGGTCGCTGGGACCCGCGCCGACAGCGCCCCGAACTGTGGAACCTGTACAACGGCCGGCACCGCCCGGGCGAGCACGTGCGGGTGTTCCCGCTGTCGGACTGGACCGAACGGGACATCTGGCGCTACATCGAACGGGAGAGCATCGACCTGCCTTCCCTCTACTACGCGCACGAACGCGAGGTCTTCGCGCGGGACGGCCTGTTGT